>JAKDZT010000033.1 GCA_030462125.1 Tetragenococcus sp. | reverse complement strand
TATTATACTCTCTTTAAAGTAGAGCCACTTTTTTAAAAGCCGACTTAAAGGGAGTTTTTTTATAGAGTAGTAGCGATTAAAAGCTTGCGACTGTTTTATTGGTGGCAATTTCTTCAATGTGCCACCAATAATTTACCGATTGGAGGCACATTGGCAAAGTTGCCACCAATAATTTATAGATTGGAGGCACATCGGTGGAGTTGCCACCAATATCTTTACAGATTGGGAATATTTTTTGATATTCCACCAATAGCGTTGTTATTTCAAACGAATCTACTATTTTTTAAACATAAAGAGCCAATTTTCACTTTCATTTTGCTAAATCCTTTTTGGCGTTGACACTTTCTTTCAATTGGCGTAACCTGGAAAATATATTGAATTTTCTCATTATTTAAACTTTAATGAGATTGAAAATAAAAGGAGTGGGTGTATGAGTCAAATCAGCGCAGAAGAGATAAAACGTATTTCAGATAAGAATATGGATCTTTTTTATGATTATTTAAGATTAGAATCCGTTTCGGCTCAAGGAAGGCAAATCAAGCAAACAGCTGAAGCAGTTCAAACATTGATTGAAAATATTGGCGGACAGTCACAAGTTTTAGAACTAGAAGGGACTCATCCGGTTGTTTATGGTTTTTTTGCAGCGGGTCAAGCAGGTGATTCTGGAAAAACGCTCTTATTTTATGATCACTACGATGTACAGCCAGAAGATCCATTAGATGAATGGAACACAAAACCTTTTGAACCTACTGTAAAAGATGATATTTTGTATGCACGTGGTGTTTCAGATAATAAAGCGAATTTTATGGCACGTATCAACGCGGTAGAAGCGTATAAGAATACAGAAGAAGGTTTGCCGGTGAATGTTAAATTCTTTGTTGAAGGCGAAGAAGAAATTGGCAGTCCTCATGTAGATGATTATCTTAAAGCCTATTCTGATCTATTTGCCGCAGATGTTTGCATTTGGGAAGCTGGCAGTAAAGACTCTGAAGAACGTTTAGGCATTTCAGCGGGAGTGAAAGGGATTGCTTACTATGAAGCCCGTGTGAACAGCGCGGATATTGACATGCACTCCTCTTTAGCAGCTATTGCGGACAATTCAGCATGGCGTTTAGTACAAGCTTTAGCAAGTATGAGAAATACTAAAAATGAAATTACGGTAGATGGTTTTTATGATATGATGACACCTCCAACAGATCTTGAAAAGAAAGTATCAGCTGAGATGCCATTTGATCCGAATGCTAGTAAGCAAACTTATGGACTAAAACATCCGTTGATCACAGACCAATTGCCTTATTCACCAGAGGAAGCTCTGGTCTTTTACCCAACATTAACCATTAGTGGCTTGCTATCTGGTTATACGGGTCCTGGAGCTAAAACGATTTTGCCTAGACAAGCCATGGCTAAGATTGATGTTCGTTTAGTTCCTGGCTATGAACCTGATAAAGTAACAAAGCTACTGAGGGAGCATTTAGATAAGCATGGGTTTGAAGATGTTGACTTAGAATTAATTACATCGGTAATGCCATTTAGAACCGATCTAGAAGATCCTTTTGTAGAAACAGTGATTAATTCTGCCAAGAAAGTGTATGGTGAGGATAAAGTTGTTTTAGAACCGAATGCTGCTGGAACAGGTCCTATGTATGGTTTTGGAAAGTATTTAAATGTTCCTATACTCGGAAGTGGAGTTGAATGGGAAAAATCTGGAGCACATGCTCCCAATGAGAATATTCGTTTGGCTGATTTCTATCAAGGCGTGGAACATATGGTTGTGCTACTTGACAGCTATCAACACTCAAAAAAATAATAATTCTTCTTAAGAAATGCCTCCAAAGTAAGCTATTGGCCTAAATTAAGATAAAAAGAGCGACTTTTCTAAACCTATCTATGGAATCAGCAGGATTAAAAAAGTCGCTTTTTTTTATTTAAAATTTATTACGAATTTTGACTGTCTGTACTAGACTCGTCGTTGTTATTTGTTTCTTCTTCGTCTTCTTCACTTTCTTCATCCGCTAATTTTTCAGCTACATTTTCGACTAAGGCTTTATCTTCAACGTTAGACTGAACAACCTCAGATATAATGTGATCGCTTCGGACTTTTCGAAGTTTTTCTCGAACGGCTCGTTCAATTAAGAACTCTTGCCTTAATCCCAAATATAATGAATAGGCCATAACGAGTAAGACAAATGTAAATGGAACACCAGTAATGATCGAAGCTGTTTGAAGAGCGGTTAGCCCGCCACCGATAAGTAGTACCGCAGCGACGGCACCTTCTATAACAGCCCAAAAAATTCTTTGAGCTAGAGGAGTGTCCAACTTCCCTCCTGAAGTTAAATGATCAATAACTAAGGAACCAGAATCAGAAGATGTGACAAAAAATACTGTAACTAATATGATACCTACGACCGATAAAATACTTGATAGCGGCAAATTGTCCGCTAATGTAAACAAGGCTAAGGATTCATCGACATTGACTACACTAGCTATATCACTAATGCCATTTACTTGTTGGTATAGGGCTGTTCCTCCCAGGATACTCATAAATAGTATGGAGATGATCGTTGGCACAAGCACAACTCCAATGATAAATTCTCTGACTGATCGGCCTTTAGAAATTCTAGCAATAAACATTCCGACAAACGGGGACCAAGAGATCCACCAAGCCCAATAAAATAGTGTCCAAGCCCCTTGCCAGTTGGTATTAGAAAATGTTTCTGTCCATAGACTCATTTCTATAAAATTAGCGGCATAATGTCCGAGATTCTGAGTGAACCCACTGAGAATAAACACAGTAGGTCCTACTATAAGTATGAAAAGGGCAAAAACAGCTGCTAGAGCCATATTGATCTCACTTAACCGTTGAACGCCTTTATCAAGCCCTAAAATAACCGAAGTTGTTGCAAAACCAGTGATTACAATAATTAATATAATTTGAACGGTAGGGCTTATGGCGATGCCAAAAAGGTGGTTTAAGCCAGCGTTAACTTGCGAAACACCGAGACCAAGAGAAGTCGCTAAACCTGTCATCGTTGCTAAAACAGATAATATATCAATGGTGTTGCCCCACCATCCGTAAATTTTGTTTCCTATTAAAGGATAGAATAGAGAACGTATTGTTAATGGAAGCCCCTTATTAAAGGAGAAAAAAGCTAAACCGAGTCCCACGATGGCATAAATTGCCCAGGGATGAATACCCCAATGAAAAAACGTTGACGTTAGAGCAGTTTGAATTGCTCCTGAAGAATTTGCCTCTACATTAAACAATGGTGAAGGCTCGTCCAAATGAGAAATAGGTTCTGCCACGCTCCAAAAAACAAGCCCGATTCCCATTCCGGCACTTAATAACATGGCAAACCAGCCAAACCTTGAAAATTCTGGTTTAGCATCATTACCGCCAATAACGATCCTTCCATAGCGGCTAAAGGCAAAAAAGAGGCCAGCTACAATAAATACAGCGGTTGCCAGGATCATGAACCAACCTGTATAGTTTGTGACAGCGTCTAAAATATAATCAAAGACGGCGTTGGCTTCTTGCGAAAATATGGACAATAAAACAATAAATAATAACAAAATAATCGTCGATGGGATGGTCACTTGTGGATGAATATCGACCCCCCATCCCTTCCAGTTACGTTCGCCAATTTCCTCTTTTCCTTCTTCATCAAATAAAGAAGTCGTAGGATTTATTTGTAAACCTCTAAAGGGCGGTCGGTTTTCTATTGCTTCTTTACGAGCTTTAGCTTCTTCTTGGCGTAGCTTTCTAGCTAACTCTCGTTCTGATTCAAGTTCTGGATTACGTTTAGATCTCGTCTTTTTTTCTTGTTTTCGAGTGTTTTTCTCTTTTTTTTCAGACAATAGCTGATTTCCTTTCTAATCATTTTATAGTAGGGACATTTCACAGTTAAGCATCTTTAGTAACTAAACAAAAAGAGAGGGTGGGAGGCCTCTCTTTTTGAGAATATAACACCTTTATAAACAAAATAAGATATAATACGATCAGAGATATTGTATCATCTATATTACTACAGTTAAATGCTTGAATTATTTTTTATTAGCTCCTCTTTGGCTTTTTTGATAGCGCTTTTTCTGTTAATATAAAGGTGAGACGTAGTCATTCATGGTCTTTAGAAATTAGAAAAATATAAAGAAGGGATAAAAGTGGAAAAAGTCCAAACAATACCGCAAGTACCATTTAAGGAGAATATAGAAGATGCTGCTTTTTATTTGCAGAAGATGAATGGAGGCAAACTCGAAAATTATTTCCAAGCTTTTCTTCTGAAGTGGGCTATTGAAAAGAAAATCCTCGTCATAGAAGAAGAAAAAGAAACATTGACGAAAAAAGAACACGGGACAATTTTTTTATTAGAAGAAGAAAAAAGTGCGGAAGAAACCATTGAGGCGATATTTTGGAATATTTTGCTGGATGCTTCCGATGAAGAAAATAAAATTACAGATCATCAAATTAAAATCATGGCTAAAGCGGATGCTATACTTTTCACTTCCTTAGCAAAGAAATTAACCAATGATTCAAAGGATTATTTAACGCAAAATGGATACTTAGAAGAAAAAGAGCGCAAAATTTTCTATGTTAATATGAAAAAAAGTCAAAAAAACACCGCGAAAGGCGACGAGGTATATAACCAACTCTCCCAGTATTCTCATTATTTAGAAGACCTTATCAAATACGGAGGTAAAACCAAAAATGAAATTTCCTCTTGGGAAGATATTTTAATTTGGACAAGCCTATTTGGTTTCGCGGACAAGCTGTATAGCCAAACTAAAAAGATGTCCTCTCAACAATTGGAGTCACAGATGGGGGTTTCTTATCAATTAATCGATGTCTATACAAAGTTATCTCCTTTTTTGGATAATTTTTCTATAGGTTTTACTTATGCAAAAAATTCTGTCAGTGGGAAACGAAGTTGTTGTTAGATAATGGGCAGGTAAAACAATAAATGGTCTATGTATTAGAATAGGTTGTAAGATCAGAAAACTTAAGCTGGAGGGAAATATAATGGATTTAGGAATCAAAGGAAAAGTGGCTTTAGTAACAGGCGGTGCATCGGGGATAGGATTAGCAACAGCTCGTACTTTATTAGAAGAAGGAGCAACTGTTGTCATTATTGGTAGAACAGAAGAAAAGCTGAAAGGTGCTGCTCAAGAACTAAATAACTCTCGTCTTTACTATTATTCAACAGATATTACAAATCTTGACGAACTGAAATCGTTGCACAATTTTATTGCAAAAGAAATCGGGGAGATCGATATTCTCGTTCAAGCAGCTGGAACAAGTGGTGCACAAGGACTCTTTAATGAAATAGATGACGAGGGTTGGGTTGATACCGTTGAAGTTGATCTTTTAGGTCCTGTACGCGTGGTTCGTGAATTTTTGTCTGATCTTAGAAATGGCAATTGGGGTAGAATCGTTTTTGTGTCTTCAGAAAATGCTGTTCAACCTTATAAAGATGAGCTTCCTTATGATGCTTCAAAAGCTGGTATGCTAGCTTTTTCTAAAGCTCTTTCTCGGACATATGCTACAGAAGGCTTACTGGTAAATACTGTATCTCCGGCTTTTATTGAGACACCCATGACAGATGAAATGATGAAAAAACGTTCAGAGGAATTAGGTGTATCTTTTGATGAAGCTGTTCATTCGTTTTTAGATGAAGAACGTCCCCATATTGAATTAAAACGACGTGGACAAGTAGAAGAAGTTGCTTCTGTCATCGCCTTTGTATGTTCTGACCGTGCCTCATTTGTTAATGGAGCAAATTATCGGGTCGACGGCGGTTCTGTTGCGACCATTTAGTTGTAAAATATAAAGACTGGGGTCGAAATAATTATTCTAATCTCCTTTGGATAAACGAAAAATTCCGAGTAAAAAAGTGCTGACTTGAATATTATTCGGAATTTTTCTATTTAGAAAATTAATAAAAAACAAGGTTCAGAGCCTTTTTTTATTTCAAGTCTTGTCTTTTATATAGCGTTCTTTTCGTTTGATTTACTAACTTATAGTAAATGGGTGGTAAACTTTTGTACTAAGTTATTTACTCTGTTAAGTTATAAATAACAGAGTAAATAAACCGTAATTACTAAAAAAAGGTATTATTGAAAAAGGGGAACAAATATTATTGTAGGAGGGGACCATTAATGGATTTGCAATTAAAAGGAAAAACGGCTTTGGTATTAGCTTCAAGTAGCGGTTTAGGAAAGGCCATTGCTCATGAGTTAGCTGATGAAGGGGCTAATGTCATGTTAACAAGTCGGTCAGAGGATAAATTAAAAGCAGCAAAAGAAGAAATCGAAAAAACAGCGAAAGGAACTGTTTCCTATACTCTGTTAGATCAGATGAAACATGAAAGTATCAAGGAAGCAGTAGAAACAACCAGGCAAAAGTTTGGATCCATAGCCATTTTAGTAAACAATTCCGAAGGCCCACCTGCTGGAAGTTTCGAAGATTTTGCTGATGAAGATTGGCAACAAGCTTTTGAGCTTACTTTGTTAAGCTATGTGCGGATCATTCGTATGGTACTTTCTGACCTGAAAGAAAACAAAGGTCGTATTTTGAACAATACCTCCACGTCTACAAAAGAACCGATCGATGGATTGACTTTATCAAATGTGTTTAGAACAGGTATCTTAGGGCTTTCTAAGACATTATCACAAGAATTGGCAGCAGAGGGTATTTTAGTTAACACGATTGGTCCAGGTCGTATCCAGACCGAACGTATCGAAACGCTTGATCAAGTAGCCGCAGACAATCAGGGAAAAACTAAAGAAGAAATCAAAAGCGGAAGTCTTACATCTATTCCAATGGGGCGCTATGGTGAGCCTGAAGAGTTTGCCAAAGTAGCTACATTCTTAGTCTCTGGCGCTAACACTTATCTGACAGGACAAAATATTCTCGTCGATGGTGGAAAAGTCAAAGCGTTTTAAAAGGGAAATTAGGCAGACATTAAGTAGAAAACGAGTAAAGTTTATTGGTTAAGTTATTCATAAATCAGGAGCTTTCTAAACAATTAAAGCAAACGCTGCTATTTGGGAAGTTTGTCCTTTTTAAGATTCCCTTTTTAAGTAATCTTTACCTAAGATTCGCTAAAAAGGGAATCAAATAGATTGATTCCTGATTAAGGGCATTATATAATGGCTTTAGGAGGTGTAAAGCATGGTCAATGATGAAACACGTTACCCTTATATAGCTATTATAGGTGATATTAAAGATTCAAGAAAACTTAAGCAGCGGGAAACAAGTCAAATCCGTTTTACTGAAGCTTTAGATCAGCTGAATCAAACCTACCAAAAGGACCTAGCGGCCAAATTTACCATTAGTATGGGTGATTCTTTTCAAGGTTTGTTAAAAAATAAAAATCCTTTAATAAATATGCTTTTTGAACTTGAACTAAATTTAGCACCGATTGAGTTGCGTATGGGAGTTGGCTTAGGAGATGTAGAAACTGAGATCGACCCGGATAATTCTTTACTCAATGATGGTACTTGCTACCATCGAGCTCGCGCGATGATTGAATTAACCGAACAAAATGAGAAGCAATATGGACAGAGCCGCTCAAACATCTTACTAGCTATGGATGGTGAAGATGCTTATTATGAAGAGCTGATCAACACTGTTTTTGCTTTAGAAACAGCTCTAAAAACCAAATGGACAAAACGACAAAAAGAAATTATACGCACTTATTTAGCTAATGAAAAAAATCAATATAAAACGGCTAAAGCGTTAGATATTGGACAGTCTAGTGTGAATAAAGCTCTTAAAAGCGCTGATTTTTATACATTTAATCATTCATTGAGTACTATTCAAGATGTCATCAATCAATTATAGGCGGTGATGGAAGCCGATGCCACAAATTTTATTTCTACATTTTTTTATCGGACATATTTTAGCTGATTATTATTTTCAAACATCGACCATGGCAAGGGAAAAAGAGGATTCTTTTAAGTATCTGTTTTTGCATTGTCTGATTTATTTGTTAACCATGATTGCGGTTATTTTGCCTTTATTTAGCTGGCAATTAGTCCAATGGGCGTTGCTTATTGCGGCCATCCATTTTGTTGTTGATTCTGGTAAAGCGTTATTGGTTAAGCGTTTGAAACTCAACGATTTACAAAGTGTATTGCTCTATTTTACAGATCAGTTCTTGCATATTCTGACAATCTTATTTACGGTAGCTTGCATCGTGTTAACGAGAATAGATATTTCTTTTTTTTCGTCTTTGACAAGTCTGTTTAATACCTTCCATATTGATATCGTTCAAGTATTGTCTTGGGTGGTTGTATTACTTTTGATTATTCAACCAAGTAGTATTACCATTAGAAAAGTATTAGATCATTTTGATCCTAAAACAGCAGATGACGGCATCGCCAATGCAGGCGCGCTTATTGGTATTTTTGAACGGTTGCTTATTTTACTTATGCTTTATGCTAATCAGTATGCAGCTATTGGTTTTGTACTTACTGCTAAATCCATCGCACGCTACAACAAAATAGCCGAAGAGCCGCAATTTGCCGAATACTATTTATTGGGTACCTTATTAAGCTCGTTGTTAGTGATTGTGAGCTTTACCATTATTTTTTAACAAAGGGGTCTACGGAATGAAAGAGCAAGAATTTTTAGAAGAACTAAAAGACATGGACTTATTGGAGCAAGCCCTTGGTGTGTTAGAATGGGACAGCCAAACGGGTATGCCGGAAGAGTCCAGTTACTATCGTGGAGAAGTTTCTAGCTATTTGTATGGAAAATATTTCGCTAAAAAAACCGGCCCTAAAATAGCTGAAGCCATTCATTATTTTTCAGAGCATCCCGATGAGCTTTCTGAAGTGGGGAAAGCCGCTTTAACCTTAGTGAAAGAAGATTACGAAAGAGAGCAAGCTGTTCCTAATGAGCTGATGGTTGAATATAGTAAAGCAACTTCCAATGCGCATTATGCTTGGCAAAAAGCACGGCAAGAAAAAGATTTTTCTTTGTTTTATGACGCTTTAAAGGAAAATATCCGTTTAACGAAAAAATTGATTTCCTATTGGAAAAAAGATGAAAAAACAGACTACGATGTATTGTTAAACCTCTATGAACCGAACATGACGACTGAAGTTTTAGATGATGTATTTTCTACAGTTCGCGATGGGATCATTGCTTTGCGACAAAAAATTGCCGATAAAGGTGTGAAACCCAGGACAGATTTTCTAAACCGTAAAATGACAAAAGAGCAACAACAAAAATTTGTGATCAAGGTTGTTCAGGACTTGGGATTTGATCTGAACCATGGTCGGATTGATGACACGATTCATCCATTTGCTACGGGGATTAACCATCGCGATGTACGTTTGACGAATCGTTGGAATGAAACGGATTTTTCCAGTGGAATTTTGGGTTTAATTCACGAAGCAGGGCATGGTGTTTACGAACAAAATATAGCAGAAAAATTTGAGTATACGCCCGCTCATGAAGGAGCTTCTATGGGCATTCATGAGTCGCAATCATTATTTAATGAACTTGTAATTGGCAGTCGCAAATCTTTCTGGCAAAAACAATACCCTTTCTTGCAAGAATGTGCGCAAGGAGCTTTTGACGACATTCCATTTTCTGATTTTTACGCCGCACTTAAACAAACACAAGCCAGTTTGATCCGGATTGAAGCAGATAGTCTAACTTATGTTTTGCATATTATCATTCGCTATGAAATTGAAAAGATGATCTTTAATGATGAAGTTGCCATAGATGAATTACCACAAATTTGGAATGATAAGTATGAAAAATATTTGGGGATCCGGCCTGAAAATGATTTAGAAGGCATCTTACAAGATGTTCATTGGTCAGATGCTGAATTTGGCTATTTCCCATCTTATGCTTTGGGTTATATGTATGCTTGCCAACTTTATTATGCAATGAGAAAAGAAATTGATGTAGACCAAGTACTAAGTTCAGATGATTATTCACCGATTAGAGAATGGCTGACGCAAAATATTCATCAATATGGCGCTTCTAAAAAACCTAATCAGTTAATTTATGACGCTACTGGGGAAGCTTTAAATCCCCAATATTTACTAGATTATTTACAAGAAATATACTTGTCTGTTTATCAAATAAATGAGCCGTGAGACAGTCTATGGAAAAAATAAAATGTATCATTTCATATGCCCAAGAAAATTTAGCGCAAGAAAAGACGGGTCATGACTTTGCTCATGCGCAAAGAACATCTTCTTTAGCAGAGAAAATTATAAAAACAGACGGTTTACAAGTAGATGATTTTATTGTCATGGCAAGTGCTTACTTGCACGATATTATTGATGATAAGGTGACTTCAGATCCTGAAAAAGCCCAACAAAAATTACGGCTTTTTTTGCAGCAAATTGATTGTTCCTCAACAGAAGTTGAAGCCATTTTGACGATTATCCAAAACTTATCGTTTTCTAGTGAAAAGTTTGCAGAAGCAAAACCACTCTCCCTGGAAGGAAAGATCGTACAAGACGCCGATCGTTTAGAAGCGCTGGGCGCCGGTGGTATTTTACGAGCAGCTTATTTTAGCGGCGCACATGGACAAACGATTTATGACCCAAATATATCTCCGCAGGATTTTCATACTAAAGAAGATTACCGCAAGCCAAGCACTACGATCAATCATTTTTATGAAAAACTGTTTTTACTTCCAGAAATGATGAATACCTCTTACGGTAAAAAAGAAGGAATACGAAGGAAAACGTTTATGCAAGAATTTTTACGAGAATTCTATCAGGAACGGCAAGTTTAATCGATATTTTTTAAGGTTGAGAGTAAATTATTTCCATTTTTTCTTTCTATATTTATAATGGAGAGGGAAAGGAGCGAGAGAATTGTTTTATCGGCATACGCTAAAGCCCCATGAATTGGCGCTGGTCATTCCGAATACGAACGAATGTCTATTTGCTATTCATACGAAACTTACAGCTCGTAATTATGATGTGGCTGTTTATAAATACGGTCAAGAGTATTTTGTCTTAGATGATGCACGTATTTTTAAACAAATACAAGGAATTGATCAAGAAAGCCAAGGAGACGAAGAAGAATTACTACCTTACGTAGAAGAAGCCTTTGAAGATAACTGTTATACTTTAGTTGAAGAAAAATTAGTTGAGTTGGAATTGAACATTTTAGCAACGATGTCTATTAGCTCGCCAGTACAAGTTAAGTATTATGAATTTATTGATTTTATTTAAAAATACAGGTTAAAAGATCTTTATTCGTTAAAAATCTTTTAACCTGTGTTTTATTCTGTAGGTTGTTATTAATTTTTTCACCAAAAAAAGAATGAAAAACAAAGGACAATCTGATATAGTTAAAGCACTGACAGGCATGAAAGTTCAATTTGCTCACCCATTTGATAAAGTTATGTTCTTAGTGGTGGAATAGGACATCATTCGAATTAACTTTTGTCCTGAATCGGTGGATAGGCCATAAAAAAGGGAAACTATTGTTCTAAAATTAGAAAAAGCGTAAAAATAACGGTTTAAATGGATTTTTTAGCCTGAATTAGGCAAAATAACAAGACGTTACAGCAAAAAAAGAAAGAAGGTGCATGAATGACTTTTGAATCCTTCATGTTTCAAGATTTTATTTACCAAGCACTAAAAGAAAGCGGCTTTGAAGAGCCGACAGAAGCTCAAGAAAAATTAATCCCTCTTATTCAAAAAGGAAGAGACGTTATAGGTCAATCACAGACGGGAAGCGGAAAAACACACGCATTTTTACTTCCATTAATTGACCAAATTGAACCAGAGAAAAAAGAAGTACAAGTTGTCATTACAGCACCTAGTCGTGAACTAGCTGAACAACTTTATCAAGTGGCTAAACAAGTAGTAGCATTTGCGCCCAGCGAGATTCGTGTAACAAAATTTGTAGGTGGAACGGATAAACAAAGACAATTAGAACAGTTGCAACATCGCCAACCCCAATTGGTCATCGGAACTCCTGGGCGCATACTGGATATGGCGAACGAAGGGGCACTTTTAATTCATAAAAGTCAAGCTTTTGTAGTCGATGAAGCAGATATGACCTTAGATCTAGGATTTTTGCCAGAAGTAGATCAAATGGCAGCGAAATTTTCTGATGATATTCAAATGTTGGTCTTTTCAGCTACAGTTCCTCAAAAATTAAGGCCATTTCTAAAAAAATATCTAACACGTCCGTTAATTGAAGAAATTAAACCGAAAAATTTACTTTCTGAAACGATTGAAAATTGGCTGATTTCTACTAAAGGACAAGATAAAAAGCAGTTAATCTATCAATTATTAACCATAGGACAGCCCTATTTAGCAGTTGTTTTTGCTAATACCAAAGAACGAGTAGATGAGATTACTGAATTTTTGCAAAACCAAGGGCTGAAAGTAGCAAAAATTCATGGTGGTATTTCACCAAGAGAACGAAAACGTGTGATGCGACAAATCCATCAGTTGGATTACCAGTACGTGGTCGCAACAGATTTAGCTGCACGTGGAATCGATATTGAAGGGATCAGCCATGTGATCAATGCAGAGATTCCTCGTGATTTAGACTTTTTTATTCATCGGGTAGGACGTACTGGACGAAACCAATTAAAAGGGACAGCTATTACGCTGTATGAACCAAGTGATGAGCGTCCTATTAATGATTTGGAAAAAATGGGCATTGTTTTTGAACCCAAAGAAATAAAAAATGGCGAAATTGTTTCTACTTATGATCGCAACCGTCGTAAAAAACGAGAAAAAACTACAGAAGAATTAGCGCCTGAAACAATGGGCTATGTCAAAAAACAAAAGAAACAAGTAAAACCGGGCTATAAGAAAAAAATTAAGCATGAAATTGATAAAAAAGACCAGGAAAAACGTAAGTTAGAGCGACGTAGACAACAGCGAAGCGCTAAAAGTCAAAAGAAAAATTCCAGACGCTAAAGGGATTTTTTCATTTGCACACAAAAAACTCCGTCCTCTAAAAATTCTTTTGATATTGTAGTATAACCATTTTTTTGGTAAAAAGGTATGACTGTTTTTTCCGCTGAGAGCAAGGAATATTTGTACCCTTGCTTTTGAGCCTTTTTCTCAAATGCTTTTAACAAGGCACTTCCTATGCCTTGCTTTCGGAATTTTTTAGCAACACAAAAACGATCAGGACAAATTGTTTGGGATTCATAAGCTTCATAACGGATCGTTGCCACAGGTTTTCTTTGGTGCAAAGTAATAAAATAGTTCACAGTTGTATCAGGCAATTCATCGAATTCTAAATGGGGGTCGATCTGTTGTTCGAGCACAAACACTTGATAACGAAGGTAAAAAGCGGCTGCTTTTATCCAAGCATCATTACCAAAATAAATGGGATTTATTTTATTTAAAGCTTGTCGCCATTCCAATAAACGTCTTTCTGTGCGGCTATTATTAGCGCCGCTAGTGGAAAGACAACAAACAACCAACTGCTCAGGAAACAGTCGCTGGGCTACAATTTCTTGATAGGCGGTTTGACCATTAGCGATGACTGCTTTGATTGAAGCTGTTTCAAGCAATTCGTTAAAATTATTTAACTGGTATTGGGTAAAGTTATGATCCATACTCCCTTTTCGTTCAAAGGATTGATAGACATCCCATAGACCGATGTGATGATCTAATAATACTTGAAGACGTTTTTCATAAATTTTAGGATCTGGCACTTGTAAAGCTGTAAAGATCATTTGCCAAAAGCGATTCGCTTTATTGCCATAATATTGTTGTTTTCTTAATGATTGCTTACTTGGTGCACTGCCTAAAATCAAAATCTCGGTATTTTCATTATAAATGGGGGATAGACCTGTTTGCATAATTAAAGCACTCCTAGCGAATTTTTTGTAGAGCTTGTTTGTTATATTTTAACAAAGATGTTTACTAAAACATAAAAGGAGAGAGAAATGCGCGTGAATATTTTTGAGGCGTTAGAACGGACACAGTGGAAAAAATTATCATTGGAACTAAAAACACAAGTAATGAACCAAGTGTTGAAGTACTTTGTTAGCCCTTTGAAAAAAATTTCTGCTGTATCTTATCAACAATTTGAACTAGATGGTGTGAAGTGTGATACGTTTGAATGTTTGATTGATGGCGAATCCTTTGTTTTGGTGCCAGGTAATCAAGCCGCAATTCTTGGCTGGGAGTCTGGCATACAAGGAATCTCACGTAATTCTTGGGACCAAAATCCAGCACGAATGAATGAGACGTATCAAAAAATAGTACAAAGTTATAGTCTTAAAACTGCCGAAGATTGGGATATTTTTGTGAATGAATCGATGTCTCCACTACGCAAGCGAGCGATTGCCCCCATGCTGGTTCAAAAAAGAAGCCAGCCTGTAGGGACAACTTATATTGGTGATGTAGATTTAATTACAGGAGAGTTTAGCGGGGATCTAGAAGCCTTCCGTTCGTTTGAGAAAATGTTTTATGGTTATTTTAAGCGTTCACAAACTTTTGAAGAAAGCCTTCGTACTGAAGTTCCTGTTGAAATCTTTGAAGAAAACAAATTTTATGCGCGACTTTTTGAAAAAAGTGAAAAGTATGCTGTTTATACGCATGAAACTTGTGATTTCCATCATTTACGGAAAAAAATAGATGAACAGCTTTTTGACTTACTGTCAGAAGATCAATGGGAGTATGCTGTTTCTGGCGCTACGCGTAAATTATTTCGCTGGGGAAATGATGTAGAAGAAGACGATAGCTATTATGGAAGTCAGCTGACTAAAAAAATACAACAAGCCAATGTGTTTGGTTTATATTTTTCCCCTCATTTGGATCATTGGGAGCTGACCAACGCTATGTATTTAAAGCTAGAAAAATTAGAAAAGTTGGGGCATCCGTTGTATGATCATCTTCCGCTAGCTTCTTATTATCGTTCACGTGAAATTTTAGCAGCAGATGATCCAATGTCTCCTCGTGATTTTCGGTTTCGTAAAGCCATCCTTATCCAAAATAATTGAAGTTTTCATTGAAAATACCTAAACTAATTGACATTTTCTGAAAATTTGCCTATACTTTGAAAAGGAATAAAGGACATGGTCAAAGTTAGAAGTCTTTTACAGAAAGTTTTTTCGTGCTGAGAGAAAAACAAGATGATTTTTGACTGCTCCCTTTTAACTACGGTTTGGTAGAAATGCCAACGCAACTTCGGCGTTATTGAAGTATAAGAGGTAATGATCGACATCATTGCAAGTAAGGTGGTACCGCGTGTAGACGTCC
>JAKDZT010000198.1 GCA_030462125.1 Tetragenococcus sp. | reverse complement strand
GAAACATCTACGTGAGATTCTTCCAGTTTAGGAACAATGAATAGCGGTTTTTTATTTGGAAAAGCGATAAAAAAGAACGGCCTTTGTTCTGGACTATAGGCAATATTAGAAAAGTACCAGACATCTTCTGGATCCGTTATAACGTATGCATCTAAGTTATTTTCCTTTAGTAAATTTTGCAAATTTTTATTGCGATTTTTTAATTCAGTTTCAAAAGTTTCCATTTAAAACATCCCTTCTATCATTTCACCAGTAAAGCTAAGTCTTTACTACAAAACCTAGCAAAACTGTTAATTTTGACCACTACTTTAGTATACATCACATACAGCTACTAAAAAAGTTTTACACTCAAATTTTATCATATTATAAATTTTTACTTGTAAAGTAAATTTATTCAAGTTTTCATGAAAATAAGCAAGGCAAACTAGCTCAGAGCAGTCAGTTGCCTTGCTTGATATTATTTATTTTCCAGCCAATGTGTCAGTAAATACAACTGAGGTTATTTAGTAACGATTTTTATTTCAAACTCTGGCGCATTTACAATTGTGTCGTAGCTGGACAGGTATAGTTAATTTGAGTCAAAAACAATTTGTCTACGATAAACGCCAAAAAAAGGATAATACCTTATCAAAATGTCGAACATTCTCCTGCTTACACAGTTGAAGAAATGGGAAAGTTAGACGTTCCCATAGACTCTGATATTGCCAAAATCTGTTTATATTAATAAAGCTCTAGAAAATTCAGACCTTACTGGTATTCAACCCAATGACAATACTGTCACCCTACTACAAATATAAAGTTAACTTATTATAAATAGTCTCATTACGCCTTTATACTAAGATCGATTTCCGGGCCCTTTGGCACAATACCACTAGGGTTAAGAGAAGTGAGACTCATATAATAATGCTTTTTAATATGTTTCATATTTACTGTTTCTTGGATTCCTGGCCAATTATATAATTCTCGCGTATAGCGCCATAAATTCTCATAGTCCATTATCCGTCGAATATTACAT
This sequence comes from Tetragenococcus sp., assembly GCA_030462125.1. GTDB lineage: Bacteria > Bacillota > Bacilli > Lactobacillales > Enterococcaceae > Tetragenococcus. Next base: position 2,629 of record JAKDZT010000198.1, on the reverse strand, counting down.
TTAAAAAGCAAAAAGTATACGACATCAAAACGGACTAACGTTGGGAATAAGAACCAGTCTGACTCGGTTGGTTGTTTACCTAACAAGAAACGACTTGTCGATAATCTTTCTTCAATTTCATCTAAGTGATCAAATAAGTGAATCACTTCTTGATCATAGAATTCTTGATCGTTAGCAAGGCCTATTTTATATACAGCATTGTTGATTTCAGGTCCAATGATGTTATTCCACTCTTCAATTTCGGCTAATAATTCTTTTGGTGCATAGTTACTATCGTTTGCTCCGACAGAATCAAAAGCACTATTTAACATACGGATAATATCAGCCGATTCATTATTCACGATTTGCTTTGTTTTCTTATCAAATAAAACTGGAACAGATACTTTTCCCGTAAAATTTGGATCAGAAAAGGTATAAATTTCACGTAGATAGTCTGCATTTATTACAGGATCAGGGATTACGCCATCTCCAGCTTCAAAAGACCAACCCTGGTCATACATTACAGGGTTTACTACAGATAAAGAGATAATATCTTGCAATCCTTTTAGGCTACGCATCATGAGTGCACGGCTGGCAAAAGGGCAAGCATAAGAAACATACAAATGATAACGTCCAGGCTCTGCTTTGAACCCACTGTCTCCTGTAGGTCCCGCACTACCATCTGGTGTAACCCAGTTGCGAAATTGCCAATTCGTCGTTACAATTTCTCCGTTGTCATTAGCGACCGCGTCTTCTTTATGCCATACCCCATTGACTAACCTTCCCATTTTTTACCCCGCTTTCTTCAAAACGTTCTTTTTACTCTATTACAATAAACAATGACTATGGACCATTGTTTAACCGTTCACTCTACCAGCAATGTCTACGACGTGACGTGCTTGTTGTTTAACAGCTGCTTCCACGTCTTCTAACATATTCCCATCATCATCGATAGTAACAGAAGTCCCATAAGGGTTACCTCCAGCTGTAGTATATTCTGCTTCAGTGTAACCAGGTGCAGCAATGATAGTACCCCAGTGCATCATTTGGATGTAAAGAGACAGCAGCGTTGCTTCTTGTCCACCGTGCGCATTGTGGGCCGATGTCATACCGGATACCACTTTATTTACCGTATCTCCGCTTGCCCAAATACCGCCTTGGGTGTCGATAAATTGTTTTAATTGTGCAGCCATAACGCCAAAACGAGAAGGAACACTAAAGATCACGCCGTCTGCCCATATGATATCATCAGAAGTTACTTCTGGAATATCACGAGTTGCGTCATAATGAGCTCGCCAAGCTGGATTTGCATCGATAGCTACATCGGGAGCTAATTCAGGGGCTTTGACTAAGCGAGCTTGCGCTCCGGCATTTTCAACGGCTTCTTTTGCCCATTGTGCGAGTTGGTAGTTTGTTCCTGTAGAACTATAATAAACGATTGCGATTTTTGTCATAATAAAAACTCTCCTTTAATTTAATTAACAACATTACTTACAATTAATAAGTTAAAAGAAATGAAATAAAAAAGCAATTTATATGCTTACTTTTTGTAAGCTTTTCTTTTTCATCGTAACATTACCTTTTAACATATTAAATATTATGATGGTTCTATGATTTTAAATTAAACGATGGCCACCTTCATTGTGCACAATCTCGCCTGTTACAAAACTATTTTTCATAAGGTAAATCACACTATCCGCCACATCTTCTGACTGTCCGACGCGATTTAGAGGAAGTTGTTTTGCCATATCTTGATAAAATTCATTCCGTTCAGCCTCTGCCATACCATAACGTGAAGGTGTATCAATAATCCCTGGGGATACAACATTTACTCGAATAGGAGCAAGTTCTAACGCTAATGTCTGACCAAGATTGGCAATAGAAGCATTAACAGCGCCTAATACGGCAGAGCCAACCATCGCTTTAAAAGCAACAACACCTGAAAATAGCGTAACTGAACCTTCTTCATGGAGATATGGAACACCATATTTTGCCGTAATATATTGCCCCCAGAATTTATGATCGAATAAATCACGAGCTTTACTAACTTCTGTTTCTAAGAAGTTTCCATAAGTAGCCGTGCCTGCAGTTACTACTAAATGATCAAAAGAACCAATCTTAGTAAAAAGTTCTTCCATTTCATTTTCGTCTGTCATATCTGCAGCATAGGTTGCAATATCTGAGCCGATTTCTTTTTTCGCTTGATCTAGTTTTTCACTAGAACGGCTCACAATAATAACATTAGCGCCTTGATCTACAGCTTTTTTAGCTGAAGCAAGCCCAATACCGGAAGAACCACCAACAATGACAATTTTCTTATTACTCAATTCCATACAATAAATTCTCCTTTAAATGCCTGTATACCTTCTAACTTATTTGATAAAATAATGACTTACATCCATTTACCATAAATTCATATTAAATGAAAAGTTTTCTTTTGATAATAAGGCACTTTAATCATACCTAGTTACTTTAAAGTAACTAATTGTTATATCAGTAGTTATAAGCGTTTTTTAAAAGGATTCGATTATAATTTTTAAAACTCTTTACTTAAAAACGCGAACGTTCTTTCAAAATTGAGACAAAAAAATAGGCGCTCCTTTTTTGAAGTGCCTACCGTTTCGGCAGAATTAACCAGGAAGTTTTATAA
>JAKDZT010000197.1 GCA_030462125.1 Tetragenococcus sp. | reverse complement strand
AAGAAGAATTAAAAACTCAAGTTTAGATACCTAACGACTTTTTTGATCTACTTCTATGTTTGCGCTTACTTTGAAGAAAGAGGTGATTTTATCGTAAATATAAACCCTTACTTATGGGCGAAAAAAATCGAAAAAAATGGTCGTTTATTGTGGTTGCCTTTAAGCCAACACTTAGAAGATACACATAGAGTTTCTGAAAGATTATGGGAACTTTGGTTGAATAATGGCCAGCGAAAATTAATTATAGACTCATTAAGTTATCCCACTGAGGAAAAAGCAAAACAACTTGTACAATTTTTAGGCGCAATCCACGATATTGCTAAGGCGACGCCTGCATTTCAGATAAAAAAGGGATTTGCAAACTCTACTGATCTGGATATACAATTATTAGAACGTCTAGAAAGGGACGGCTTTAATGGGATTACACAGTTAAAACTTCCTAGTTCGAATAAGAGTCATCATGCTTTGGCTGGGGAAACACTGTTATCATGGTATGGCGTTAATGAAGACATTCATTCGATTATCAGTGGTCATCATGGCAAACCTGTTGATAAGAAAAAAGAATACGAACAACAGTCTTCTTATCTTGAAAATTATTTTCAAGAAGAATCGCCCAATTCCTCCATCTATCAAAAGTGGGAAGAAGTACAATATGAGATTTTTCAGTGGGCGCTTAAGTCTTCTGGATTTGCGCATATAAACGATTTGCCGAAAATTACTCAACAGGGCCAAGTGATTTTGTCGGGCTTATTGATCATGTCTGATTGGATAGCAAGTAATGAAGAGTTTTTTCCATTATTGACTATAGATGAGTTGGAAACAGAAGACCAAGAAGTTCGCTTTGCAAATGGATGGAAAAAATGGTTTAAAAGCCTCCCTTGGGAAGAAAAATTGTACTCGGAACCAGAAGAGCTATACACAAAGCGTTTTGGATTTAACACGCCCCGGGATGTACAGAAAAAATTAACAAATACCATCGAAGAAACAGAAGACCCGGGGATTTTTATCTTGGAAGCACCTATGGGTATTGGAAAAACAGAAGCGTCGTTAGTGGGTGTCGAACAGCTAGCAGCAAAGACTGGACGTAATGGCTTATTTTTTGGTTTACCCACACAGGCAACTTCTAATGGAATATTTCCAAGAATAAACTCTTGGTTAACTAGCATTAAAGATGAAATTGGAGAAAACCTTCCGATTCGCTTAGCTCATGGTAAAGCTGCGTTGAACAAAGAGTTTTCAAGTTTAGCTAGAAATGTAGATATTGATGGAGAAGATAACGGCTCGGTTTTTGTTAACGAATGGTTTTCAGGAAGAAAAACATCAGCTTTAGACGATTTTGTTGTCGGGACAGTGGACCAATTTTTACTTCTAGCTTTAAAACAAAAACACTTAGCTTTGAGACACCTAGGCTTTAGTAAAAAAGTTGTTATTATAGATGAGGTTCATGCTTACGATGCACATATGGGCCAATACCTAATGCGTGCCATTCAATGGATGGGAACTTATGGAGTTCCAGTTCTCATTTTGTCAGCCACGTTACCAGCTAAAAGCCGCAAAAAGTTGGTTAAAAGTTATCTTAGAGGTAAGAATGAAAAGGTGCAAAAAAATCAATTAGAAACCAATTTTTTTCAAACAGATGCGTACCCTTTAATTACCTATACGGATGGCAAAGAGATTAAACAATTACAAGATTTTGAAAAAGATAAAACAAAGCAGGTTATGGTTCATCGCTGTGATGAAGATGATCTAGGGCAATTACTTGATAATTTGACGCAAGGTAACGGCGTTATTGGAATTATCGTAAATACAGTCAGAAGGGCTCAAAAATTGGCCCGTCAATGCGTGGAGAAATACGGAAGTGAGTATGTTGAATTATTACACTCTAATTTTATAGCTACCGATCGTATGAAAAAAGAAAATGAATTGATAGAAATGATTGGAAAAGGAGCTGCTCGTCCTAAACAGAAAATTATCATAGGTACGCAAGTAATGGAGCAATCATTAGATATTGATTTTGATGTTTTAATTAGTGATTTAGCACCGATGGATTTATTGATTCAACGTATAGGTCGCCTCCATCGTCATGATATTCAACGCCCCAAACCATTTACTAAAGCGGCACTCTATATTTTAGGAACCAATCAAGAACTTGAATTCGAGGACGGAGCAGAATTTATTTATGGAGGCTATCTACTCACTCGTACGCAACATTATTTACCTGACACTTTGGTTTTACCTGATCAGATATCAACATTAGTGCAAAAAGTATACGGAGAAAATGTTATCGAAATTTCAGCTGAGTTAGAGCAAAAATATACTGAGATGAAAAATAAACATGAAGAAAATTTAAAAAATAAGAAAGATAAAGCAAATACTTATAAATTGGGTGGTCCAGCCCGTAAAACTTCTCGTCGTAAAAATACTTTGATTGGTTGGTTAGATTTTTCTGCTAAAGATAAAGGAGAAGAACATGCCAGCGCACAAGTTCGGGATAGCCAGGATACATTAGAGGTTATTGCCCTTAAAAAGATTGGCGATGGTTATGGCACGTTTGATGAATTGTACGATTTATCAAATAAAATAGACGACTTTAATACCGCAAAAGAAATAGCCAAACATACTCTTCGATTGCCTTATGCTCTAAGCTATCCAAGTATAATTGATAGTACCATTGAAATACTTGAGAAAGAAAATAAAAAATATCTTAGCGTGTGGCAAAACCAGTCTTGGCTGAAGGGATCATTAGGTATTGTTTTTAACGAGAATAACGAGTACTATTTAAATGGATATACCTTACATTACGATCCGAAATTTGGGCTGATATACGATAAGGAGGGAAAAAATGGGGAAATTTAATTTAATCGATGAACCATGGGTTTCTGTCATGACAAATGACAAAGGAGAAACACAAGAGGTTTCACTAGCAGAAATATTTCAAAATGCACAACAGTATAAAGCATTGGCAGGGGATAGCCCCACGCAAGATTTTGCGGTTCTTAGAGTGTTGTTAGCTATTTTGCATACAGTATTTTCAAGATTTGATGCAGAAGGTAATGCCTATAATTACTTTGAAATAGATGAACAGTTGAGACAAATAACGGTTATAGATGAAGATGACAATGATATAGAAGATTACGCCGATGCTTTACATGATACTTGGGTAGAACTGTGGGAGAAAAAACAATGTCCGTCCATCGTTGAGGAGTATTTAGAACAATGGCACGAGCATTTTTATTTGTTTGATGATGAATATCCCTTTTTTCAAGTAACTGAAAAAATGATGGAACCACAGAATATTAATAAAGTAAAACCTAGCTCTGTATCGGGAAAAAATATCAATCGTTTAATATCAGAAAGTGGAAATAAAATTGCGTTATTTTCTCCTAAGTATGAGGCGAGGAAAAAGAAAAATAAAGAGCTATTAACAGCTCCAGAAATTGCGCGTTGGTTAATAACTTTTCAAGGTTATTCTGGCTTGTCTGATAAAGTGATCTTTGGTGACGAAAAATATAAATCTTCTAAAGGCTGGCTTTTTGATATTGGAGGGACTTATTTAGAAGGGGAAAACTTATATGACACTTTATTATTAAATTTAGTACTTATAGATTCTCAGGAGATACAGTTAAAAAAAATTCAAAAGCCTTCT
>JAKDZT010000196.1 GCA_030462125.1 Tetragenococcus sp. | reverse complement strand
TTTCGATTAAACCTTCACTATTTATACCCACAGTTACAATACAATCAGCATCTTTAAAATAATCTTTGGCCTGGCCCATAAACTCTTCGTTGCTAACGCCACGTTCTTTTTTGCGTTTCATTTCTACAAAGTCCATTCAACGCCTCCTTTCAATTAATTTTAGGTACAAAAATAGCACTTAACTGTTTTATGCAGCTAAGTGCTTTTAATATACCCTTTCGTCATAATCAGGTGGTCTCTCCGCAAACTCCTCTTTTTCTATCAACTCATAAATTAAATCCTGCAACCGTAGAGCACCCTTTAAAGAAAAATCATATTCTTCATTTTCGGTAACCTCTGTATAGGCAAACAACGGAAACTCATCTTCCAATTCATCCTCATAGCGTTGCATACTTTTTTCAACTATCTCTTTTGCACCGTCTTCCCAAGTAAACATGTCATCACCCTTTCAGCATGTCTTGAACCATTTGTTTCCAAGTTTTAGTAGCTTCAGGAAATATCTTTTCTAAACGATCGAATTCGTTTCTGTTAACAGCGTATGTTTCTGTCATATGAGCAAAAAACTCAGTTTCCGAGTTTCCCACGTCTTTCCAGTACTTCTCTCCATGACCTGAACCTAAACTCTTAGGCAAGTATCCAGTCGATTCTGCTATATCTGACAACTCGTGTAGTGAAACACCCTCATCTTTTTGCAATTGCTTCATGTCTTTATAAAAGTTGTCAAAGTTCGCTTCACTCTCTTTAAAAATACGGAAACTCTCGTCTTCCCAAGCTTGTTTTTCTGCCTTCTTCCTTGGCTTTTTCCCTAGACTCTTACGTGTAGGTAGGTCTCCGTTTACGTATTTCCAAAGATCGTTATCTATTTTATTTTTTAAATCGTATTCAGGCATACCTGACATATGACCAACATGTTGATTTACCTCAACTGTTCCTCTACCTCTACGTCCCTTTTTCTTAACCGTTCCCGCCACTATCTTATCTTTTCCAGTACGTTCCTTTAATCCTATATGATCAAATGCGTGACCAATTTCATGGAAAACTGTTTCAAGAGGTTCTTTTCCTTTACCGTCTCCATCAAAAGATTTTTGAAATAGCTGGACCTTATTCTTTCTAGCAAAATCTCTTCCTGTCTTACCGACCGAAAAGAAATCAAGCTGATCAGAATACTTTGCAAACAGTTGTCCTAAATCGTCATTTTCAATTTCACTCAATCCGTTAATAAACTTATTAAAGTTTTCTTCCCCAACAGATTCAGCCATATTTGTTTTATTGATTTGTTCTTTAGCTTCATCCAACCACTCCGGCGCTGATTCTTCAGGTTGGGCTTCCTTCAATGCTTTCGCTTGCTCTTCAATCATCTCATCTGTGATTATGGGAATCATCGTACAACGACAATTCGGATGGGCAGGCAACACAGGCACATCATCAATCTTGTACTGTTTTCCGTTTCTTAGGTGGCAAATATCGCAGCCTTTACCGTCTTCGGAAGCAACCCATTCAAGTTTATCATATCCATTTTCTTGATAAGTTTCTAGCTGTCCAGCATTCAAAGCATGCATATATTCGGTACGAGCTAAGCGTTGCGTTTGGCTCTTGCCAACATCCAACCGTTTGTCTAACCGATCCGCAACCTTATAGATACCATCGCCTTTCACAATACCTGCTGTGAGTTCTGACTTCATGGAGGTGATGAGCTGAGCTTTATTATCCCACACACGACTACTAAAATCGCCGTCTTGCCACGGTTGCTTAATCAATTGGTCGATAGCTCGTTTGTTTAGCATACTTGTTTGCAGCGCATCAGAAACAGTCTTACTTCCTAACTTCACGCCGTCTTTAATTTTGCCTTTGAGGTAAGTATCTTCCTTGTTTCCAATAGCTACAAGAGATTTTTCGATCTGTTTTTCTATCTTTTCTAAATGATTGCTGCGGTAAAAGTCAGAGATTTTTGGATCATCTTTCCCGATCCGCTTATACACGTCCATGAGTTCCGCATCAATATCTTTCTTGGCGTCTTCGTAAAATTCGAGCCAAGCTCTCGTTGCCTTTTCATTTTGATTGTAAGCTTTAAAGAGTGGATCTTGCAGTCGCTTTTGCCAGTATTTTTTATTCTTCTTCGCTTGCGCTGCTGCCTTGAGGTGGTTCGCCATTGGCTTCATCCTCCTCATCGCCGTTTTCAGATGGTGCAGGAATAAAGCTATTGTTCATTGCTTGTTCCTTTTCTTCTTGGATCTTTTCCTTTTCGCCTTGGACGTCCGGCACAATGTCCTCGCCCAACTGTGTAAGTTGAGTCGCTTGCGATGTGATACCCGTGAGTTTGGTAACGAATTCTGCAATCTCCGAACTATTTTGCGGTAGGTTAGCTTTAAAAGTAATCCCAATATCTAGTGGGTCAAATGCTTGTCCTTTGGTAGCTAGATAGTCTGATATCATATATAGACGTGTAAGGATCGCTTTACGCATCCACTTAATCTTTTCCAGCCTGAACTGTTCTAAAGCTAACAGCTTGTATCTTATAGCCACACCAGATGAATTAGAAGCAAATTGTTCATCGCTCATATCGGGGACAAAAGAAAACTTATGAATATCGTTTTTCAGACGATTCTTAATGTTTTCTGAGTAGCTATCGTTGATATCTTTAATCAGCCATTTTACATCGCCATTATCAGATACTTTAAAGCCGCCCATTCGTTTCGCTTCTTCCACATCTTCTTCAGTTGTCGCGTCTAAGTTTTTGAAGATCATCATGGCATCCGTATTATCATTTAGATCATTCACACTATTTGATACGCTCAAGTTATAAGCATCTATTTCTGAAATGATAGGCTCAAAGTCTCCTGTGTTCCAGCGATTGTTTTTTACCTGTACGATTGGACAATGACCCATCAAGTGGGGCTCTTCTTCCTCAACCTCAAACGATGCCATAGCAGCATCGCCGTCCTCGTCTTTATAAGCAGACGCGTTTTCGGTGTAAGAATAGATTCTGCGATGCGTATCGTCATAACAATATAAACGTACTCTCTTTTCATTTCCCAATGTGTCATCCACATCAAAGATAATGGCGTCTGTCACTGTTTCTCGTATGCGTCCATCTGTAATGACCATCACAGCCATTGGATCAATTGCTTCAAAACAATATTTTCCGTCTTCGTTCAACCACTGAAGTTCATAAGCTTCGCCAAATATGGAAGCATAAAGTAGTAAATCACTATCGACAGAAGACTCACTGTTATAAGTAAAGATATCTTTCAGCGCTTCATTCTCTTCTAAACCTGAGTAATTCACGTTTCCCGTATAGCCTGTGGTAATCGTAGAGATATAGCGCGGATAGTTATGAACGACTCTTGCATCTTTCTTGCCTTGTCTGTCCGGCTTATCTAGGATGTCGTGTTTCCCATTGTAATAATCCATAAGTTTTTTTAATCGCGGTTTACGGTTTTGCAAATGACTCTCGTAAAGCTGCCGCGCTTCTTCAAATGTCAGCATTGTTTTAACTCCTTATCTAAATCCAAGATTGGCGATGTTAATCGATCCAGCCCTTTGCCCTTTGACCATGTCTTGGCTTAGGGCATAGCGTGTGCCGTCAATAGCGTGATTGTTGGCATCTTCTAGCCGTGGCTTAGGGTTGCCGTCCTTGTCTGTTTGG
>JAKDZT010000195.1 GCA_030462125.1 Tetragenococcus sp. | reverse complement strand
TAAGGACAAAATTCAATGATTTCGGTGAAACGATAACAACTTTTAATAGAAAGTGGTTTTTATGCAGATAACAGAAGATGTACAAAATTTATTAACAGACGTTACGATGTACCGTCGCGAGCTTCATCAAATGCCTGAACTGGGGCTAGAAGAAGAAAAGACTGCAAAATTTATTCGGGAAAAATTACAGTCGTTTGGCATTACAGAAATTTATACGATGATCAAGACGGCAACGATTGCTGTTTTTCATGGAGAAAAGCCTGGAAAGACGTTGGCTTTTCGTACAGATATTGACGCGCTACCTGTAACAGAAGAAACGGGGGCGGATTTCGCTTCGAAAACGCAGGGGAAAATGCATGCTTGTGGTCATGATGGCCATGCTGCGACGATGCTGGGCTTTGCCAAATATTTAAGCCAACATCCTGAAGTAATTAAAGGCACGATTGTTTTGGTTTTTCAACCAGCGGAAGAAGGCCCAGGTGGTGCTCAATTATTAATCAATGAAGGTTTGATTGAAAAATTTGGGATCGATCAAATGATCGGTATTCACCTTTTTCCAGAATTTCCTGAAGGAACCTTTGCTTGCCGTCCGCATGCCATGATGGCGCGTAACGGGGAAATCACGATTAAAGTCAATGGCACCAGCGCACATGGTGCTCAACCCCAACAAGGACATGATGCCATATTAGCCGCTTCAGCGATTATTCAAGGCTTGCATAGTATTATTTCTCGTAATATTAGCCCACTAGATACAGGTGTGTTGACTTTTGGAGAAATTACTGGTGGGCAAACGATGAATATTATTGCCGGACAGGTAAAAATTGAGGGAACCATGCGTGCTTTTAGCGATGAAGCCTACGATATAATGACGCAACGGGTACAAGAAATCGCTGAATTTGTCGCTAAAGGTTATGGTTGTCAGGCGGAAGTTCATTTCAATCACATGTATCGAGTAGTCGATAATGATCCTGCTATGGTTAAAGCTCTAGAAAAGGTTGCTGGCGATCGTTATGTTGAATGTCCGCCTTTCATGCTAGCTGAAGATTTTTCTATGTATCAGCAGGTAATTCCTGGTCTTTTCTTTTTTGTGGGGATTCGTAACGAGGATAAAGGATATATCTATCCGCTACATAGCGGTAAAATGCAGTTTGACGAAAAGAATTTATTGACCGCTATTGATTGTTATGTACAATTGATTGAAGCGTTAAATAATGAAGAGGTGGATAGATGATTAAAGAAATAAAAAATAACCATTTATATTGGGATGGCTGTGACACGGTTGAGTTAGCTGAAAATTATGGTACTCCCTTATACGTGATTTCACAGACAGCAATTGAAAATGAATGTCGTGCATTACAAAAGGATTTTATTAAAAAATATGATAACGTTCATGTCGCTTATGCATCAAAGGCCTTTAATAACCTGGCGATGTTAAAAATCATTGAAAAAGAAGGGCTGGGTATTGATGTCGTTAGCGGGGGCGAATTATATACAGCTATCCAGGCCCAATTTCCCGCTGAGCATATTGAGTTTAATGGGAACAATAAATCAGATGAAGAATTAGCCATAGCTATTGACTATGGTGTTGGACGGATTATCGTTGATGGGAGTCAAGAGTTAGATCGTATAGGTGAAATTTGTCGTAAAAAAGAAAAGAAGGCAAATATCTTATTTCGTATCACACCTGAAGTGGATGTCGCAACACATCAGTTTATTTCTACAGGACAAAAGGATTCAAAATTCGGCTTACCGTTAGACGAAGAGTTCTTGTTCCCTATATTACAGCAAGCAATTACAATGCCTGAAGTGGATTTTTATGGCATTCATTTCCATATTGGCAGTCAACTTTTTGATAATACCACCCATTTAAAGGCTGCTAAAGTTGCTTTAGAATTGGCTGTTAGAATTAAAGAAAAATTTGATTATGAAATAAAAGAACTTAATTATGGTGGCGGTTTTGGCGTTCGCTATACGCAAGACGATCAGCGGCAGTCTTATGCTTACTTTTTAGATCCGTTGATGGCGTTAACTGAAGATTTTTGCGAAAAAAATGGGTTAAAACGTCCTGCAATTGCTATTGAGCCTGGGCGTAGCATTGTAGCAGAAGCAGGGATCACTCTTCATACAATTGGCAGTATCAAAACTTTACCGCACATCCGCAAATACGCTGCGATTGATGGTGGGATGACGGATAATGTTCGCCCAGGACTATATCAAGCAATTTATACGGGAATGGTAGCTAATAAAGCCGATCAACCGCTAGAAGAAACCGTTACGATTTCCGGTAAAGCTTGTGAGAGCACTGATATCTTAATGAAAGACCTACAAGTACCGCTTATCGCTTCAGGCGATATTTTTACTACTTTTACAACGGGCGCTTATGGATACGCCATGGCCAACAATTACAATAAGCTGGCGATTCCAGCTGTCGTGTTAGTAAACAAAGGCCAAGCAGACATTATTGTAAAAAGACAAACTTATGCGCAAATTATTCAAAATGAACGTATACCCGATTCTTTGAAATGAGGTGAATTTATGGAAATTCCTTTTTATAAAATGCAAGGAGCAGCGAATGATTTTATTGTCATTAATAATATGAAACTAGGCTTATCAGGCGGGCAACTGGTTTCTTTGACCAAACAAGTATGTCGTCAGCGTTTTTCAGTAGGCAGCGATGCCTTAATGGCGCTGGACTTTCCACAAAATGATGGGGACTTCCGGATGCGTTTTTATAACGCAGACGGTACAGAAGCGGAGATGTGCGGCAATGGCGTTCGTTGTATTGCTCGCTATGCTTATGAAACCGGTGTTGCTGGTGAACAGATGACGATTGAGACGAAAGCGGGTAATGTCTATTGCTGGCGCTTAAGCCAACGTCAATACAAAGTACAAATTAACGAACCATCTGTTGAGAAGTTTGATTTGAGTTTTCCTGAAAATAGCTTGTCATTGGACTACGTTGAATTAGGAAATCCGGGTGTTCCGCATTTAGTAATGAACTATCCTAAACTACAAGAAGACTCTTTAGCAGAAATAAAGCCTCCTGCCAAGAAAATGCGTTCTTGGGAGGCGTTGGATAGAGGAGCCAATGTGAATTTTTATGCGATTGATGAAAATGATGAAGTCATTTTACGCACCTTTGAACGTGGCGTAGAAGATTTTACTTTAGCTTGTGGTACTGGAGCCGTAGTTACCGCTTATGTGTTGAAGAAAAAGCAACTTACTCAAGAAAACCCGGTCACGCTTCATGTTTTAGGTGGCGTTCTTGAAGTAGAAGAAAAAGATCAACATTTTTATTTAATTGGCGATACCAACATCGTAACGAAAGGCTACATTTGCGATGAAGATCTTTCAATTTAATAAAAATAACACCTATTTCTTCATAAAAAATTCAATCACTTATTGTATAATAAAAGTAAATGAAAAATGAGGAGAGAATAAGTCATGTTTCCGATGGGATTTTTCTTTGGCCCAACCTTTATTCTAGTTATTATCGGTATGGTTATTTCGATGATAGCTTCATCACATGTTAATCGAACTTTTGAACGCTATGATGCGGTAAATAGCTCGCATCATATTACTGGGACAGATGCTGCAAGATATATTTTACGTAATCAAAATATTGACGATGTAGGTGTACAGCAAATTTCAGGAAATT
>JAKDZT010000194.1 GCA_030462125.1 Tetragenococcus sp. | reverse complement strand
CCGCTATTAAGATTAGAAAAACAAACCAATTTCTTAATTTTAGCAAATAATATTTTAGATTGTTTTTAAAATACTTAAACCAAGTCACCCATAAAATTTTATCTTCGTTGTCTTCTTTTTTTCTATCTTTTATTTTTTTTAATTTTTGAGATTGCAAAAATTTGAGAAGATCATAATTTGTATGATTATCTGTTTCACTCATAATGTCAGCATACTCATTTTTTAGCTGAAGAAACTGCGTATTCGCATCTTCAAATGAAAGGGATCTGTTTTTTGTTTCATATTCTAAATGTATCGCTTTTGCTTCTAATTTATCTAGAAGAATATGACTTTTTTTAAACTCGTTGGCTTTTTTTTCAAGTTCAAAACGACTTGTCACAGCACCTAATCCTAATGAAAAAATTGAAACTAAAAGCATCACTAATTCCATTTGTTCTTTAGGATTTACGAAAAATAAAACTGAAAAAGCCACTATCATTGTGGAATAATAGTTCGATAAAAATTGTAACTGTTTATTCCAGGAAATACGAATATGCTCAGCATTTATTCTAATTTTCTTAGTAGTCCATATACGATGCCACCAAAAATTATTAATTTCGTCTTCGATAAATTGCAAATCTTCTGTAATTACAATCACCCTTTATTAAAAATAATATTGCTGTAACAAGAGAGAGAATTTATATCTCTCGGAGTTCAGAGTTCTACTCTTTAAAAGAGTCCTATTGCGTATTCTTGCAATAGACTTAATTGAAATAATATTTAAGTGATGAATTAGGATACTTAACTTTGATTAATTTCTTAACCAAGATTAAATCTACACATTATATTTAATATGCACATTGTTACAGCAATACTTTTTAACTTTATCATATACTTAAGATTCTACCAAGTTTTATTAAAGCTATTACAGATAATTTCTATATTCAAATGAGTTTTACTCGTTTCTTAATAAGACAAGCTCATAGTAGATCCATTCTTCACATTTAAGAAGGTATTCTTTTGATATTTTTAAGTTTTTTAATTTAGGCTTCTTATTTAAGACATAGCTAATTGTTAAATCAACTAACACTGAATAGTGCAAAAATTTTAATTGGTTAGTAAACACATATTTCTGTTCAGCAATATGTGTTAATTTTCTTTTTTTAACTTTATGTATTTATTAACAAACAAATCTTGACAGCGAAAAAAAGGAAGAGTAAGATAAACATATAGTGGTTGCTGAATAATTAATTTATAGTTAATCCCATTCTTTTTGTCCCTTTGCGTGAAGGAAACTAAGGAAATCTGTAATTTCCTTAAGCACGGCCTTAAAGACTTTGTAACTGTTCGTTTTACACGCAACAAACTCTTATTCGTTTAGGGTATTTTCGCGGTTTCTGTCAAGTAGAGAGCCAATTCGCTGCACAGCTGCAAGTTTTTTATCAAAAGTTCGTTAAAAAATACGCAGGTCTATTTATAAAAAGATAAGAGACAGCACTGATAGGATGATACTTTTCCTTTATTCAGTCGGCACTACATAAAGAGTAATGAAAGGGGACAAAACAAAATGGTTGAAAATACTAAAAAGAAGAAAGTTGCAGTTGTTACTGGTGGTGGTCAAGGTATTGGAGAAGGTATTGTGAAGCAACTTGTTTCAGATGGTTTCACGGTTGCCGTTGCCGATTTGAATGAAGACAATGCTACAAAAGTCGCTGAAGAAGTGGGAAATGAGTCGAAAGGCTATTATGTCGACATTTCAAATCACGATGATATGTTCAAGTTGGTTGATGACGTCGTTAGGGACTTTGGTCAGCTAGATGTTTTTGTTAATAATGCAGGTATTGCACAGATTGCAGCTATTGTAGATGCAAAACCTGAAGAAATTACCAAAATTTTTAATATTAATGTTAACGGAACTATTTACGGCATTCAAGCTGCAGCAAAGCAGTTTAAGAAACAAGGAAAGGGCGGTAAAATTATTAATGCTTGTTCTATTGCTGGACACCAGGCAGTTGAATTATTGGGTATTTATTCAGCTACCAAGTTTGCCGTACGCGGTATTACACAGGCTGCTGCTAAAGAATTAGCAAAAGACAAGATTACCGTTAATGCTTATTGCCCAGGTATCGTGTTGACACCAATGTGGGATCAGATTGATGCTGCAATGGCTAAGATTTATGATCGACCACTAGGAGAAACAAAACAAGAATACATTGACAGTATTGCATTAGGACGTGGTGAAGAGCCAGCTGATGTTGCTAACTTAGTTTCATTCTTAGCAGATGAAAAGTCAAACTATATTACTGGACAATCAATTTTAGTTGATGGTGGGATAAATTATGTATAATATTCTTTAATGATGAGTACAAAATTTGAAACCAAAAACATACGACATGCAACAACAAAATTGTTTACTGATTCAGGCAATATTCAGCCGGTAGCTATTAAGCTAACGCAGGGATTAGATCTGATTTTTCATGATTATAATTTCGATAATTATCGCAGTGCAATTTCTTTTTCAGATAAAGTGGTTCTGTTGCAAAGCGTCTCTAGCTAAAGACAATTTCCTTAAGCTTACTATCGATCAAGCCGGGATGCCTAGTAATCCTTTGATTTCAAGACACACTGAAAAACCAAAAAGGGACCCTTCTTTTCGGCTTTTCTTATATAGTCCTCGAATGGTTTCCATCCCTTTGATCGTGGTCGCAGCGGTACGTAAGCTTCGATAGAATTTATTTCTACGCTTGATTGGTCGATGATCTTGTTCAATCAAATTGTTTAAATATTTTACGGTTCGATGTTCTGTATGTTGATAAAACCCATGATTCTGCAACTTTTTGAAGGCACAGGAAATCGACGGTGCTTTATCAGTAACGAGAACCTTTGGCTCTCCAAAATGGTTGAACAGTCTCTTTAAGAACGCATACGCAGCTTGTGTATTGCGTTTTTTTCGTAGCCATATATCTAAGGTTAAGCCATCTGCATCGATGGCTCGATACAGATAATGCCACTTGCCTTTAATTTTGATATAGGTTTCGTCCATCTTCCATGAATAAAAAGACTGCTTGTTTTTCTTTTTCCAGATCTGATAAAGTAACTTTCCGTATTCCTGAACCCAACGGTAAATGGTTGTATGACAGACCTCAATGCCACGATCATAGAGAATTTCTTGAACTTCACGATAACTGAGGTTATAGCGAAGATAATAACCGACAGCCACAATAATCACGTCTTCTTGGATTTGTTTTCCTTTAAAAGGGTTCATATCTTCGTTCCTCCCGGGTCATTTTAGTTAGATTTTACACTAAAAGGTCTTGATTGAAAAACTTTGCAACAGAACCGTTTTATTTCAGTTCTTGGTACAACTTTCTTTTATTTTCTTCTTAATTTAATTTTCAGTTATTTCATTCTTGAAAAAATGAAGTAATTTTTCGGGTTTCATTTTCTTTAAAATCTTTAAACCCCTTTTTAGAAAAAGGGCGCACTTATACACCATACACACGTAAAGGCGTGTATGATGTCGGCGAACCTTGCCAGATCAGCAAGGTTGGGTTGTGAAAATTTTCTGACGAAAATTTAAGAATTCGCTTCACTCATGCAAAAAATGAAAGCTGATAATTTGGTCGGCAAGCAACGGGTTTGTAGTCACAAACCCCAAAACTGAAAAATTTTGCTTGCTAGGAGTTTTCCTAGAACCTTTTTGTCGCTACGCTCGATTA
>JAKDZT010000193.1 GCA_030462125.1 Tetragenococcus sp. | reverse complement strand
TGATTAATTTGTGGTAAATAAACACTTTCATCCCTAATTTGAAAAGGACTATGTATCAAGTCCCCTACAGCAAAGACATCTTTTGCAGAGGTCTCTAAATAATCATTTACCTGAATTGTATTATCACTATGCAGTTGAAATTTTTTAGTAAATGCCGCCAATTGAGGATGTACATTTACTGTTGTTATCACATAATCACTGACAACTGTTTGACCATCGAGTAAAATTTCATACTGTTTATCTTTAGCCACTTCAGTCACCGTTGTATTAAGGTAAAAATGTAAGTTTGGCTGTTGTTTTAATGTAGATAAAAAAGGAACTAAAAAGTCTGGATCGAAGTATTTAAATAGCGGATAGTCCATCGCTTCGATTAAATGAACCGTCTTTTTTAAATCAACAAAAGTACTTGCTGCTTCGATACCGGCTTGTCCAGCTCCGATAATTGCTATGGATTCAGCATTTTGGATTTGATCTAAAATCTTATTAGACAAATCATAATTTTTAAAACTAGGATCCCATTCGTCATCATCTTCCAAACCTATATTCATTGATTTTTGCTCGGAACCACTAGCTAAAATCAATTTGTCATAATGATAATTACCTTTGTTTGTAGTTATTTCATGTTTTTCTGGATGACAATCTAGTAGCACTTCTGATAGTTTTACATTGATAGACTGTGCTTCTAACTGTTTTTCTGTAACAAATACTGCATCACTTAGCTTTTCAAATTTATTTTGTAAGTATAATAATAAGCCACCCGGCAAAAAACCAACCATTGTATTTTTTTCAATAATCGTAATTGTTGCATTTGGATATAATTTACGGGCATGTAAAGCACAACTTATTCCTGCAAAGGATGCGCCTATAATATAAATCTCCACTTTTGGACACCTCTTCTATTTGCTTTTCTTTCTTTAATCATAACACAGAGTATTTTAGCAAAGATATCAAAATACTTTGATCACTTAAGGCTAGACGACTGTGCTTGAGAAACGATTTTTATTAACTTGAAAATGAAAAGATTGTTGATATTTTTGCTGCAAGAATTTCGACGCTTTATTTCATTTTAGCAATAATCATAACTTTGCTCAATTAATTATCACTCATTTTTGAAAACGATTACAAAAATCAGAATTAGCTAAATCAGAATTCCTCATAATACGCTTTGAACTTTAATTGTCTGAACAACATTAATTTCAATTATTTCATCATTCCTGCTATACTTTATATAACACGTACGCTATGAGAGATGCGATTCATTCGATACTAAATCCAAACCATTTGTTTTTCAATTTTACCAAGTTGGTTGACCCATAGTTTTATAAGTATTATCTCTTCTGTATTTATAGCTTTTAACTTTTTATAAATTTCTATGTTTCACTGTCAGTTTAGAAGGAGAGAAAATAATGTATAACAGCCCAATATCTATTGAACTTCCATTGCGTGGCCAATGGTTTGTCGAAGTGAGTCCAGCAGATCGTGTTCCTAGTCACGGAACAGACAAATTTGGTTTAAGGTACGCTTTTGATTTTGTACAGGTTGATTGGCAAAAAGCAGAACACCCTACTCACGACAAAAGAAAACTAGATTATTTTACAAAAGGGATTCCTTTAGAGAATTATTACTGTTTTGGAAAAGCTGTTTACGCTCCTTTCACAGCTGAAGTTGTGACAGTTGAAGATAGTATAGCAGATGGAAAAAC
Organism: Tetragenococcus sp.; assembly: GCA_030462125.1. Taxonomy (GTDB): domain Bacteria; phylum Bacillota; class Bacilli; order Lactobacillales; family Enterococcaceae; genus Tetragenococcus. Next base: position 2,032 of record JAKDZT010000193.1, on the reverse strand, counting down.
AGCTTCTTGGTTGAACGATCAAACTTCAGCTATTCGTAATTCCCTCTTCTTCAGTCCTAAAAAAGATGGATTGAAGTCAATCGCTGGTAATTATGTCATTTTAAAAAGAAAAGATAATGTCTATGCCGTGTTTGCCCATCTACAAAAAGACTCAATTACTGTTAATATCGGTGATAAAATTCAAAAAGGACAATTTATAGGAAAAGTTGGCCATAGCGGAAATTCTACCGAGCCGCACTTACATTTTCATTTAATGAATTCCTTTAATCCCGAAATTGCGCAAGGACTTCCTTTTGTTTTTAAACAATATGAAAAATATAATGGTAGATCTTGGCAGAAAATGAAAAATGAAATTCCGGCTGCAACTGAACGCATTCGTTTTAAAATAGAATAAGGCTTGTTGCTAAAATATGATAAAAATCAACAGAACATTCCAAAAAATGAATAACAAAACAATAAAAAGGTTTTCCAAAATTAATGGGAAAACCTTTTTATTAGTTAAATATTATTTTAGCTTCAAGCATTTTTATTAGCACGCTTATTTTTAATAGCCCATCTTACTAAGCCAAAAATAACAACCCAGCCCACTAAGTTACCTAAAACCTTTAAAGGATACATTGTACCTTTCTTTTTACCAGCCATGCAAAACACCTCTTTCATATTTTTGAACTAAAATGTTGTGCTAATTTCAGCATATTTTATATACGCAAAATATTCAAGTAAAACAAGCTGGCTCTATTGTTAGTTTCCCCTTGTAAATGTTTGACTTAAGCCATCACCTTCAAAATTACCTTTTATATTTTTTTCAATAGACTGTTGAGACACATTATTTTCGTTAACAAAGAAAAAATAACTACTTGGTATAAACCATATTAGTGCTGCAATTAACAATGTTATGCCAAGAGAAATATTCCTATACTGTTTATTAGGTCTTTTTTCTGCAAAATACCATGTCCCTACAATTCCAAACAAAAACAATGTCCCTAACAAGGCATTCATCTTATCACTCCCAAAAAAATTTCTATAAATTTAACACGAAATTGTACTTAGATTTTTAGTAGATAACGCTTACAACCTTATATAACTAAAAATTACCTTACTTCCCATTTTTTCTGTATAAACAGCATCTTTAATTTAAGTTAGAAAACACTCATACCCTTCATTTCTGATAGTAACAAACTAAAAAAACTGTTTCAACCGTTAAAAATCAAATTCAAATACCTATTTAATTAACCAATATTGCAGCTTATTCTTATATAATCTCCTAATTTTAGCGCATTAGAATTGGCACTATGTCCAATCTCTTCTGTTTTTGCAATCGGTAAATCATCGTCTTGCAAAATCTTTTGAAGTATTTCTTCAATAGGTTGTTCATAACTTTTCTGATAAGAAGTAAAAGTACCTAATAAAATTCCAGCAATCTTATCAAAACCTTCTACTCCTTTTAACTGATAAAACATGGAATATAAGCTTTCTTTTCCTCCGCCGTGACTTTCTAAAAATAATACCTTATTAGCTAAATCAGGCATATATTTTGTCCCGGCTAATTTTAAAAAACAGCGAATATTGCCACCAATAACTTTACCTTTTATCTCACTACCTTGAGAAAACTCCCAGCTAGTTTGGTACAAATCCTTTGAACCATTAAAAAAAGAAGTTTTAAATTTATCGATCTGTCTTCCACTAGAATCCCACAGTAAAGTTGCTACTTGAAATAGCTCTACCTTTTGCTCGCTCTGACTTATTAGACTATTTAACACTGTTGTTAGGTCACTATAACCATAAAATTTCTTTTTCTGCTTCCGAATAAGCGAATAGTCTAGCTTATCTAAAACACCGTTAGCGATATCACCTCCAGAGATATCAAAAATGGCTCCTATCGAATCATCTGCAAAATATTGATTCATAATTTCAGCCTTTTTATCAGCATTAAAAAGCGTATTTTCTTGCAAAGTTGGACTAAGTATGACATCTAAGCCTAATTTTTCTAATATCTCTTTTATATCGTAAACTTCTTGGAGGCTCGTTCTAG
>JAKDZT010000032.1 GCA_030462125.1 Tetragenococcus sp. | reverse complement strand
TATAATTTAAAATACTAACTAGCTGTTTTTATTTAATTTTTTTAGTTGAAATGAAATACTTGTAAAGTTCATATTTACTAAGACAAAAATTGATAAAATAAGTTTGAAGTGAAAGGAGAGACTGCAAGAAACGCAGTCTTGCAGTATAAGAAATGGATAAACAAGCATTAAAAAATGAAGTTGATCACAGACGTACTTTTGCGATTATTTCCCACCCGGATGCCGGGAAAACGACCATTACCGAGCAACTTTTGCTTTTTGGTGGAGCCATTCGACAAGCAGGTACAGTCAAAGGAAAGAAAACTGGAAACTTTGCTAAATCAGACTGGATGGATATTGAAAAGCAACGGGGCATATCAGTAACAAGTTCCGTTATGCAATTTGATTACGATGACAAACGGGTAAATATTTTAGATACTCCTGGTCACGAAGATTTTTCTGAAGATACTTATCGTACCTTGATGGCAGTCGATAGCGCAGTTATGGTTATTGACAGTGCCAAGGGGATCGAATCTCAAACCAAGAAATTATTTAAAGTAGTGAAACAAAGAGGCATTCCAATTTTTACTTTCATTAATAAAATGGACCGCGACGGCCGCGAGCCATTTGAATTGTTAGAAGAATTAGAAGACCTACTTGATATTGAGTCTTATCCTATGAATTGGCCTATTGGCATGGGAAGCGACTTGCAAGGAATTTATGATATTCATAATCAGCGCGTGGAGTTATCTCACCCGGAAAATTATGATGGACAACGGTTTCTTTCACTTGATCAAAAGGGAGATATTGCCAGTGATCATCCGTTAAAACAAGATAGCGCTTATCAACAAGCACTAGAAAATGTCGAATTATTGCAAGAAGCAGGCGATGACTTCGACTTAGAAAAAGTGGAACAAGGAAACCAAACGCCGGTGTTTTTTGGTTCAGCGTTAACAAACTTTGGTGTGCAAACATTTTTGGAAAGCTTCTTAGAGTATGCACCGGCGCCTCACGCCCATAAAACCAAAGAGGAAGAAAAAGTAGACCCTTATGAAGAAGAGTTCTCTGGCTTTGTATTTAAAATACAAGCAAATATGAATCCAGCCCACCGTGACCGGATTGCTTTTTTGCGTATTTGTTCGGGTACTTTTAATCGAGGAATGGAAGTCACCTTGGAAAGAACGGGGAAAAAAATGAGGTTAAGTAATGTCACGCAATTTATGGCAGATGCTCGTGAGAATATTCAAGAAGCGGTAGCTGGAGATATTATTGGGATTTATGATACTGGGAACTACCAAGTGGGGGATACGCTTTATGAAGGAAATCTCAAAGTTGCCTATGAAGATTTACCAGCTTTTACCCCAGAATTGTTTATGCAAGTGAATGCTAAAAATGTGATGAAACAAAAATCGTTTTATAAAGGCATTCGACAACTCGTCCAAGAAGGGGCGATTCAGTTGTACCAAACCTATATGACGGATGATTTCATTATTGGTGCTGTGGGACAGTTGCAATTTGAAGTTTTTCAGTACCGAATGAAAAATGAATACAATTCTGAAGTAGTTATGACGCCCTTAGGCCATAAGATTGCCCGTTGGATTGATCCAGAAGATTTGGACGAAAACATGCATTCGAGTCGGAATATATTAGCTAAAGATCGTTTAGGTCAACCATTGTTCTTATTTGAAAATGAATTTGCGATGCGTTGGTTTTCCGAGAAATATCCGAATGTTGAGTTGAAGAGCTTATTATAAAATAAAAAACCAGCTTAAAAAGAATTGCATTTACAGTGCTTTTTAAGCTGGTTTTTATATGATTAAAATCATTGAACGCTATCTACTCGTTTTGGGATAGAAATTTCAACGATGCCGTCATCGTCATTTTCAATTTCAGTAACATCTTCTTCATTATAGGAATCAAGGGAAAGTTTTTTTAAAAAGTGACTTTTGATTTCATCCACTTCAGATGCGCGAATGGCTCTTTTTTTGTTTACTAATAAAAGTTCATTATGGCGGGGGGCTTCGGTATATACAACAGAAATATCTCCAGCAGTGTACACTTTTACCAGCACCGCATCAGTACTTTCTAGTTGTTGTTTGACTAGTCTGGAGTGACTATTGGTAACATTTACTAATTTCATCTAATTTCACCTCCCAATTTTTAAAACTGAGTTTCTCTTCCACATCTATTATATTTTTATTTAAAAAAAATTAAAAGCCTTAGGTATTAAAAAAACTGGAAAAGAACTATTTAAGAATTCTTTTCCAGTAAAATGATTGGTACTTATTTATTTTCTTGTTTATTTTCGACCATGGCATCTTTAGGCGCCTTGATTTTGATTTCGCCATTATTATCAAGAACAGCTTTTAATTCTGAACTTCCTGGGTGATCAAGGTAATATTCAGCAATACTATCTTCAATTTGTTCTTGAATTGTTCGACGTAATGGACGAGCACCCATTGCAGGGTCATAACCTAATTCAACCAATTTTTCTTTTACACCTTGAGAAATATCAATATGAATCTTTTGGTGAGCAAGCATGTTATTTACGTCATCTAACATTAATGAAACGATCTTCATCAAGTTTTCTTTGCTCAATCCCTTAAATTCTACAATTCCATCAAAACGGTTCAAGAATTCTGGGTTGAAGTAGTCTTTCAAGTGACTCATGACAGAGTTGGTCATGCCTTCACGGGCAGGGCCAAAACCAACGTTTGCTTCAACGTTACCTGTACCTGCGTTACTGGTCATGATAATCAGTGTATCTTTAAAGCTTACCGTACGTCCTTGAGCATCTGTCAAACGACCATCATCAAGGATTTGCAAGAACATATGCAATACATCCGGATGCGCTTTTTCTACTTCATCCAGTAATATCAAGCTGTATGGGTTACGGCGAACTTTTTCAGTCAATTGACCAGCTTCTTCATAACCTACATAGCCTGGAGGTGAACCGATTAGTTTAGATATACTGTGTTTTTCCATATATTCAGACATATCGAAACGAATCATCGAATCGGTGGAACCGAATAGTTCATAAGATAATTGTCTAGCTAGTTCTGTTTTACCAACGCCTGTAGGTCCAACAAATAGGAAAGAACCAATAGGTTGGTTTTGATTTCCTAAGCCAACACGATTGCGTCGAATAGCACGAGACACTTTATCAATAGCTTCGTCTTGGCCAATAACATTTTTCTTCAAGTCATCGGCTAGACTACGCAATTGATTTTGTTCCTTTTCTTTTAATTCTCCGACCGGAATGCCCGTTTGTTGTTCAACAATTTGTTCCATTGTCTTTTCAGTAATGACAGGCATTTTTTCATCAGATACTTGTTTTTCTTTCATTTTTTCAAGTTTATTGATTTGGTCTCGGTAGTAAGCCGCTTTTTCGTAATCTTCTTCTTTGGAAGCTTGGGCTTTTTCTTTTTGTGCGTCTTCTAATTTTTTATCGATCGTTTTAGGATCAACGTATTGGATCGTCAAGTTTTCTTTGGCACCTGATTCGTCCAATAAATCGATTGCTTTATCAGGTAAGAAACGATCTTGAATATAACGGTTAGATAAATCTGCCGCTGCTTGAATGGCATCATCTGTATATTGTACATGATGATAATCTTCATAACGTGGTTGCAAACCTTTTAAGATAGAGACCGTTTCTTCAATCGTTGGTTCGTCCACTTGTAATGGTTGCAAACGACGTTCTAAGGCAGCATCTTTTTCAATGGTACGATATTCATTTAAGGTGGTTGCACCTACCATTTGCAAATCACCGCGAGCTAATGCTGGTTTTAAGATGTTACCAGCGTCCATGTTACCGTCGCCAGCCGTACCAGCGCCTACGATTTCATGAACTTCATCGATAAACAAGATGATGTCTTTTGCTTCTTTGATTTCATTAATCAATTGTTGCATTCTTTCTTCAAATTGGCCTCGGATACCTGTTCCTTGTACCAATGAAGCAACATCTAAACGTACAACTTTCTTGTCCATCAATTTTTGCGGTACATCGCCGTCAACGATTTTTTGTGCTAAACCTTCAACGACTGCTGTCTTACCAACACCTGCTTCACCGATTAAGACAGGGTTATTCTTTGTACGACGATTTAGAATTTCAATGATACGTTTAATTTCGCTGTCGCGTCCTACAACGGGATCAATTTGACCATCCTTAGCTTCTTGTGTGATGTTGATTCCATAATCGCCTAAAAGACCGGATAATCCTGAATCTTTAGGTGGTTGACCACCATTAGAGTTATTTCCGCCACCAGCTTGTGTTGGAGGTGTTTGTTCATAATAAGAGTTTCCTTGTTGCATTTGTGACATTTGACGGAAGAAATCGTCTAAACTTCCAAATCCAAATGGATCTTGTTGCATGCCCATTGGGTTTTCTTGTTGATTTTTTAATTTTTGATAACAGTTTTGACAAAAGTCGATTTGTCGTCTTTGTCCACCAACATTTGCGTACAAATGAATGGTTGCTTCATTTTTTCCACAGTTTTGACAAAGCATCGAACCTCACAACCTTTCTTTATGTTCAAGTTCTTTTAACTTCGTAAAAGGAAAAAGTATGAATCAAAAAACATTGACCAACTTTGACCTTTCAAATTCTATTATACAATTTTCGCTATAATTTTCAAGCATTTGAACTGGAAAAGCGCAAATTTCTTAAGACAGTTTAAAGAGCTAGAATGCTGGCTGTTTTTCAAGATAACATTGATTAAATGATCCTTTGCAGAAATTTTTCTTTCTATTATAATTCTTATAGGAAGCAAAAAGGAGAGTCGAAAATGACGCAAGAAGAATATACGGAAATGCTGCAACAATTAAAAAGTGGGACCATTACTGAAATAACAGTTGAACAGGAAAACTTTATGGTATTTCGTAAAGCCTGGTTATCTTTTAGTGACCGAGCGTCGTTTATTGGAGAAGCGGGTTTAAATGGGACGGTTACTTATAAATATGTGCCGATAGAAGATAACGTTTGATTTTGCAAGTATTTCTTCGATTTATGGTGGAAAACGGTTGTCTAATGGGCAAAAAAATGGTAATCTTATCAATTGAAAGGGTTATTAACTATTTTTTTTTTGCGCACGTTTAATGTTAAAACCCTCACCAAAAATTTGATATTTTAAAGGAGATAGATCGAGATGGAAAAAAAGGATTTTAACGTAATTGCTGAGACAGGAATTCATGCCCGTCCGGCAACATTATTAGTACAAACTGCCAGCAAATTTAACTCTGACATTAATTTAGAGTATAAAGGCAAATCAGTAAACCTAAAATCAATCATGGGTGTAATGTCCTTAGGTGTTGGCCAAGGTTCTGATGTAACTATTTCGGTTGAAGGTGCTGATGAATCGGACGCAATGACAGCGATTGTAGAAACAATGAAAAAGGAAGGATTGTCTGAATAATGTCAGATAAACTAAAAGGGATTGCGGCAAGTGATGGAGTAGCTGTTGCAAAGGCGTACCCATTAGTGGAACCAGATCTAACTTTTGAAAAGATTACCGTTGAGGATACCGATAATGAAAAAACTCGGTTAGATGATGCCTTAAAAGCTTCTGAAAAAGAACTAGAAAAGATCCGCGAAAATGCTGCTGAAGCTTTGGGAGAATCAGAAGCACAAGTTTTTGATGCTCATTTAATGGTAGTTAATGACCCAGAAATGACAGGTCAAATCAAACAAAATATCGAAGATAACAAAGTAAATGCCGAACAAGCATTAAAAGATGTTACAGATATGTTTATCAGTATGTTCGAAGCAATGGAAGATAATTCTTACATGCAAGAACGTGCGGCTGATATTCGCGATGTATCTAAACGTATTTTGGCGAACTTATTAGGTGTTAATTTACCAGATCCTTCAATGATTAATGAAGAAGTTGTTGTGGTAGCGCATGACTTAGCGCCAAGTGATACGGCACAATTAGATCGTAGATATGTTAAAGCATTTGTTACCGATATTGGTGGACGTACTTCTCATTCAGCCATCATGGCACGTTCTTTAGAAATTCCAGCAATCGTTGGTTCTAAGAAAGTGACTGAATTGGCTCACGAAGGCGATATTGTTGCTGTTAATGGTATTCAAGGAACTGCTGTGGTAAATCCGACAGAAGACGAAAAAGCGGAATACAAAGAAGCAGGCAAAAAATTCGCTGAACAAAAGAAAGAATGGGACAAACTAAAAGATGCCAAAACGGCTACTAGTGACGGCAAACATTTTGACTTAGCGTCAAATATTGGTACACCAAAAGACTTAAACAGTGTTCATGATAATGGTGCTGAAGCCATTGGTTTGTATCGTACTGAATTCTTATACATGGATTCCTCTGATTTTCCAACAGAAGAAGACCAATTTAATGCTTATAAGAAAGTTTTAGAAGGAATGGATGGGAAACCAGTTGTTGTACGTACGATGGATATCGGCGGCGACAAGGAACTTCCATACCTAGATCTTCCTGATGAAATGAACCCGTTCTTAGGTTATCGTGCGTTACGGATTAATCTTTCGCAATTAGGTGAAGGAATGTTCCGTACACAATTGCGTGCTTTATTACGTGCTTCGGTTTACGGAGAATTGCGTATCATGTTCCCTATGGTGGCAACTTTACAAGAATTCCGTGCCGCTAAGAAGATATATAATGAAGAACGAGAAAAATTAACCGCAGAAGGCTACGGTGTTTCTAACTCCGTTCAAGTAGGAATCATGATCGAAATTCCAGCTTCTGCTGTTTTAGCCGATCGCTTTGCTAAAGAAGTTGATTTCTTTAGTATCGGAACGAATGACTTGATTCAATATACAATGGCAGCTGACCGTATGAATGAACAAGTTTCTTACTTGTATCAACCATACAATCCAGCAATTCTACGTTTAGTCAAAAACGTGGTTGATGCTGCTCATAAAGAAGGTAAATGGGCTGGTATGTGCGGCGAAATGGCTGGCGACCAAACGGCAGTGCCATTATTAATGGGAATTGGCTTAGATGAATTTTCAATGAGCTCAACTTCTATTTTGAAAACACGTAGTCTAATGAGAAAATTAGATAGTGAAAAAATGCAAGAACTTGCTAATCGTGCCCTAAATGAGTGCGATACAGCAGATGAAGTTATAGCATTAGTGGAAGAATACGCAGGCTAATTTCAATTTCATTTTAAGTTCAAACAAAAAGACCAAGACAATTTATTGATTGCCTTGGTCTTTTTTATGGTTAAAACTTACTTGATTGCTAATTAAAGGTTCTTGCTTAAATTAGAAAATCTTGGTACAAACGCAAAACATTCTTATTGAAGATTTGATCCACTTGCTCACTAGAAAAATCCGATTTTCGCAAAGCGTCATAAATTGTTGGTAAAATGCTCCCATCCGGTAATTCTTCGCGTACTGGGAGGCCATCAAAATCTGAGCCCAGTCCGATTGCTTCGATCCCACCTACATTATAAAGATGACGAATGTGCTGACAAATCGCATTTATTAAAGAGCCATTTTCTTTAGCATCTTGTAAAAAGTCATCATAGAAGTTAATGCCAATGACACCGCCGCGTTCTGCTATTTTTTTGATCAAATCATCCGGTAAGTTACGGAAATGTGGACAAATCTTACGGGTATTCGAGTGGCTTGCAACAAAGGGACGATCAGTGTGTTGTAAGACATCATGAACAAGTGCGTCTGATCCGTGAGAAACATCGATAATCATCCCTAATTCGTTCATTCGTTGGACAATTTCAATTCCTTTATTCGTTAACCCTTTTTGCGGATGATCAGTTAGTTGGTTGTTACTGTCCGCAAAAGAAGCATTAGGGTAACCAATTTCATTGGGATGATTCCAAGTGAGTGTCATCATCCGCACACCTAAATCATAAAATTCTTCTAGTTTCTCAACATTTCCTTCAATCGGTGCACCTTCTTCCATTGTAAGAAGCGCGCTCATCCGATCATTTAACCCATTTTCTAAAATTTGCTCATAGCGAGTAACCGGTCGGATTTGTTCTTCATTTTCGTTCATTTCTTGATAAAAAAGGTCGATCATGTTTTTCGCTTCTTCATAGGAAGAATCAACTGTTTCTTTATCCATAAAAATAGCAAAATTTTGTAATAAATAATCGCCACTTTGCATTTTGGAAATATCTAATTGAAAATCGTTTTTCTTCAAATGGCTTGGATTGTTTATCGGTGATTGGTAAATTTTTGAGATGGTATCACAATGCATATCTACTACGTTCATAAGATAACCTCCATTTTTTAACATATAAGCTACTTTAAAGATATCATTTTTGTTAAAAAGAAACTAGGAAAACGCGGCCAGTTTTTCGGAAAGTTTTTATTTTAAAGCTGAACGAACAGTGAAATAGCAGAACACTATTCATTCGAGGGCTGAACGAACAGTGAAATGGCAGAACACTATTCATTCAAGGGCCGAACGAACAGTGAAACAGCAGAACACTATTCGTTCAAGGGTCGAACGAACAGTAAAACGGCAGAACACTACTCATTCAAGGGTCGAACGAACAATAAAACGGCAGAACACTATTCGTTCGAGGACTGAACGAACAGTGAAACAGCAGAACACTACTCATTCATCACTGACTAATTTTACTGATCATCATACTAAGTCCTTAGTTGGAGTTAAGTTCAATTTAAAATGTGATATAATGTGCTTAGAAAAGGAAAGGGGAATAAATCCTTGAAGGTGTTACTTTATTTTGAAGGAGAGAAAATGCTAGAAAAATCTGGCATTGGTCGAGCATTTGAACATCAAAAAAGTGCATTGGCAAGTGCTGGTGTGGAATATACTACGGATACTAAGAGTGATGATTACGACATTTTACATATCAATACCTATGGCATAAATAGTCGAAAAATAATTCAGCATGCCAAAAAGCAAGGAAAAAAAGTGATTTATCATGTGCACTCCAATGCCGAAGACTTTGAAAATTCATTTTTAGGTTCGAACACCATTAGACCCTTATATAAAAAATATATTGTCAGTCTTTATTCCTTGGGCGATCAACTACTTACGCCTACATTGTACGCCAAACATATTCTACAAAGCTATGGGATTCAAAAACCGATTGATGTGGTATCAAACGGGATTAATCTCGCTCAATTTCAACCCGATACCAAAAAGGAACAGGAATTCCGTGAGTACTTTCAATTAACGCCAGAACAAAAAGTCATTATTTCCGTGGGGCTTTATTTTCGACGCAAGGGGATTATTGATTTTGTCGAAGTTGCTCGTCGGTTTCCCCAGTACAAATTTATTTGGTTTGGTCATATTTCTTTATACTCTGTACCTAAAGAAATTCGTAAAATTGTGCAATACGATCATCCAAAGAATGTGATATTTCCAGGTTATATCAAAGGAGATATTATTGAAGGTGCTTATTCTAACGCTGATTTATTTTTCTTTCCTTCTTATGAAGAAACAGAAGGAATCGTGGTCTTAGAGGCGCTGGCTAGTAGGCAAAATGTGCTTGTTCGTGATATTCCTGTATACGAAGGTTGGTTACAAGATAAACAAAATTGCTATATGGGGCACAATAATACTGAGTTTAGTCAATTATTAGAAGATATTGTCGAACAAAAATTGCCTGACCTTTCGCAAAATGGCTGGCAAACAGTACAAACAAAAAGCATTCAACACATTGGTAACAAACTAAAAACAATATATGAAACGGTGCTTTCTTAAAAAATGGTAGGATCGTAGTTTGGAGGGAATTTTTGTGAAAATCGGATTTTTCACAGACACTTACTTTCCTCAAGTGAGTGGAATTGCTACATCGATCAAGACGTTAAAAGATGAATTAATTAAATTAGGCCACGAAGTGATTATATTTACTACGACAGATCCTAACGCTCCAGAGGACGAAGAAGGTATTATCCGTATGCCTAGTGTGCCATTTGTCTCATTCAAGGACCGCCGTATCGTAGTCCGTGGTATGTGGGATGCGTATATGATTGCCAAGCACTTTGAATTAGATTTGATCCATACCCATACAGAGTTTGGTGCTGGCTTTTTAGGAAAAGTCGTAGGGAAAAAATTACGTATTCCAGTGGTTCATACCTACCATACAATGTATGAAGATTATTTACACTATATCGCCCGGGGGAAAGTGGTCCGCCCTAGCCATGTAAAAATTTTCTCTCGTATTTTTGCTAATCATACTTCAGGAGTTGTCTGTCCTAGTGAAAGAGTGATTAAGACATTAAAAAGTTATGGCGTTATCATCCCTATGTGTGTCATTCCTACAGGTATTGAAACAAAAAAGTTTGAACCAACAACAAATACACTCGAAGAAAAGGTTCAGTTGCGTTCTTATTTAGGAATAACAGAAGACGAAATTTTTCTGTTATCTTTAAGTCGAATTTCTTATGAAAAAAATATTCAGGCTTTGATCCAAAGGTTGCCTGCTGTTTTACAAGAAAAACCTAATGTTCGCTTAGTGATAGTGGGTAAAGGTCCGTATGAAGAAGAATTGCAGCAGTTAGCCTTTGATCAAGGAGTAGCAGATAAGGTATTATTTGTAGGTGAAGTTCCTAATGATCAAGTGGCGTTGTTTTATCAAGCAGCGGACTATTTTATTTGTGCCTCGACTTCAGAAAGTCAAGGGCTCACGTATTTGGAGGCGCTGGCTTCTGAAACGCAACTTGTAGTCGAAGGTAGCGAATATCTAGATCACTTGATTGATGACCCATCTCTAGGAATAACTTTCCCAACAGATGATGATTTCGTTCCAGCACTGCTTTCCTATATGGCACAAGATCCAGCTAAAAATCAAGAAGTTTTGGCGAATAAAAAATATGAGATCTCAGTAGAAAATTTTGTTCAGCTGATGCTTGCTTTTTATAATGAAACGATTTTTTACTATGAAAAAATACAAGCGGAAAAAGAGCAACAAACTGATATGGACTCAACGGATAAAACCAAAAAACATCGACGTTTATTTAAAGGAATTTTTCATTAATTATTCAAAAACCTACGCTTTTCACGTATACTAAAAGTGCAGGTTTTATTATTTTAGGAGGAGGAAGTACAGTGAAAATTGGTTTTATCGGAACAGGCGTGATGGGGCATGCGATTGTGCGTCGTTTAATGGATGCAGGCCATGAACTATTTGTATATAATCGGACCAAAAGTAAAACAGATGACTTAGTAGCAAATGGTGCGACTTGGAAAGATACACCTAAAGAAATTACCGACGCAAGTGAAATTGTCTTTACGATGGTAGGTTACCCGCAAGATGTCGAACAAGTCTATTATGAAGATGCTACGGGGATTTTTGCTAGCGATGTCAAAGATAAAATTTTGGTCGATTTAACGACCAGTACGCCTTCGTTGGCTGAAAAAATTGACCAGACGGCTAAAGATAAAGGCGCTGCCAGTTTAGATGCACCCGTTTCTGGTGGTGATTTGGGCGCAAAAAATGGCACGTTGACGATTATGGTAGGCGGTGACCAAGCGGTTTATGATAAGGTAACTTCCCTTTTTGAAAAAATGGGGGAATCCTATGTGTTACACGGCACCGCAGGTAAAGGACAACATACGAAAATGGCCAACCAAATTATGATTGCAGGGACAATGACTGGCATGACGGAAATGTTAGTCTATAGTCAAAAAGCAGGCCTGTCTCTCCAAAAAGTAATGGATACCTTAGCAGGAGGCGCTGCCGCTAACTGGTCGATGTCTAATTACGGGCCACGTATCCTCAAAGATGATTATACCCCTGGATTTTTTGTTAAACACTTTATTAAAGACTTGAAAATTGCTTTAGATGAAGCTGAAAAAAATTCGCTTGATTTGCCTAGTACCCAACTGGCTACACAGCTTTACGATAAATTGGCAGATCAGGGTTATGAAAATGATGGGACACAAGCATTAATCAAACTCTGGTGGGGAGATAGAACAAAATCTTAAGAACGAAAAAAAATTAAAAAAAACGACCACAAGTCTTCTTCTTTTTGTTAGAATATAACAGAAATGTGAATAAAAAGAGGAGGCACTTAGGATGCAAAATTCCCAATTAGTTGCTATCATCAAACGACTTGAAGCAATGATCGAAGCACAAGATAATGAAGTGCAAGTACGCCGTTTTGAAAAAGAAGGCGTTGAAAAATGTACAGTGACCTATGATAATGCTACAGAAACATTTGAGTTAACTGAAGCCCAAACAAATCAAGCTTATCAATTTGATAATATTGATATTGTTGCGATGGAAATTTACGATTTAATTCAATAAAAAGTTCCGAGAAACAGTTTTTCTAACTTGTTTCTCGGTTTTTTATTGAATTCCCTTCACATTATAGGTAATTTATTGTACAATTTGAATTGTCGTTAAACACTATATATAGTACTTAGGTTAACTATTTATACTATATATAGCGAATTTTCAAATTAAATTAAGGAAGGCGATCCAAATCGTGATAGTAATGGCAGGAATGATTGGGGCAGGAAAGACCACCTATACAACGAAAATAGCAGAAGAGCTACATACGCAGCCATTTTATGAAGCTGTAGATGAAAATCCTATTTTAAATAGATACTATGAGAATCCAGAAAAGTATGGCTTTGCTTTGCAAATATATTTTTTAAATAAACGTTTTAAAAGTATCAAAGAAGCTTTCTTTGATCAAAATAATGTGTTAGACCGTTCGATTTATGAAGATGCTTTATTCACTAAAGTTAATGTAGAAAACGGGAATATTAGCGTAGAAGAGTATCAACTTTATTTAGACCTATTAAGTAATATGATGGAAGAGTTATCAACATTACCCAGAAAAGCGCCCGATTTAATGATTTATTTAGACGCTAGCTTTGATCATATATTAGCCAACATTCAAAAGCGAGGACGTCCTTTTGAGCAACCAACCAAAGAAAATGGGCTTTTAAGCTATTATCAACAATTATATACAGCTTATGGCGATTGGTTTAAACAGTATAATCACGGACCGAAGCTAAAAATTGACGCCGATCGTTATGATGTGACCAAAGAAAGCGATTGGCAAAATGTGTTTGAACAAATTCAAACAAAGCTTAACAGAAAGGAAATGGCTGTTGGGTAAAGACAAAGAAAACAAAGCACTAACGAAGGTTTATTTGGGTACGCCTTATTTTAATGAAGAACAAAAACAAAGAGTGGAAAAAGCTAAAAAAGCACTGGAAGAAAATGATACTGTAGCTATTGTTCACTTTCCCTTTGATTTTCAATATCAAGAGGCTTCAATTGATGATCCCAAAGAAATATTTGGGACTTTTACTTGGCAAGTAGCTACTTATCAAAATGATTTGTCCGCTATGAATACAGCGGACTGTGGCGTGTTTTTATACGACTTGGATCAGATTGATGATGGCTCTGCGTTTGAAATTGGTTTTATGCGTGCGCTACACAAACCTGTTTTAGTCGTTCCTTTTAGTAAAAATTTAGATCAAAAAAAATTAAACTTAATGATTGCCCGCGGAGCGACGAATTTTATTGAATCATTTGAAGAACTAAGCACTTATGATTTTAATCATTTTCCTAGTGAACCACAAACGCCTATAGATGTATTTTAGTTTATTCATATGAAGAAAAGAGTAGAAAAACGCGCTTTTGTTTTTCTACTCTTTTTTTGGATCCTTTCTGTTAACTAGGAAAGTTAATAAAAATTAAAGGGAGAAACGAAAGCTATTTACACGACAGCTGATTATGTTAAAATTATTTGCAAGTCAAACTAATATTTCCGTGGTTTTTTAGCGTTTACAAAGGAAATCAGTGGAAAAATAAGGTTGCATTTTTTTTGAGTTTCATTTATAGTTTGATTATCAAATCGTTTGATAATCAAACTATTCGGATGGTGTTAGTTAATGGAGCCCAATTTTGGACGAATCAATACATTATTAGTTGAGGCTTTTAATGATATTTTAGTGATCGAAGAATCAGAATTAAAAAAATCGCAGTTTAAAGATTTGTCGATTACTGAGATGCATACAATTGAAGCAATTGGTATGTATAAAAAAAAGACCACTTCTGAAGTGGCCAAAGAACTTTCGATCACTGTTGGGACATTGACGATCGCGATCAATCGATTGGTTAAAAAAGACTATGTTGAACGTCTTCGTAGCGAAGATGATCGACGAGTTGTCAAATTAGGTTTGACCAAAAAGGGGAGATTAATTTTCCGTGTCCACCAACGCTTCCATATGGAAATGGTAAAAAGTATTTTACAGGGCATGGATAATGAAGAATCTGTAGCCTTACAAAAGGCCTTAGAGAATCTTCACAGTTTCCTACAAGATTATAAGTGAGTGTAATGGAATGAATAATTTTGGACAAATCACACAAACTGCCAGCTTCGTTCCGAAAAAAGCTGTGACCAACGATCAGCTTGCACAGATCATGGACACTAGTGATGAATGGATTCAATCTCGCACAGGGATTAAAGAACGTCGCATTACAACAACGGAAAATACGTCAGACCTTTGTATTAAAGTAGCAGAAAAGCTGTTGGAAAAAAGCCAGTATTCTGCTGAAGAGTTAGACTTTATCATTGTTGCCACGATGTCTCCTGATTACTATAGTCCTTCAGTAGCTTGTTTAGTACAAGGTGCAATTGGGGCAAATCATGCAATGTGCTTTGATTTAAGTGCTGCTTGTTCGGGTTTTGTTTATGCATTATCAGTGGCGGATAAGTTAGTACGCACGGGTGCAAAAAAAGGATTGGTCATCGGCGGCGAAGTTATCTCCAAAACCTTAGATTGGACAGACCGTTCGACGGCAGTGTTGTTTGGTGATGGTGCAGGCGGTGTTTTATTAGAAGCTTCAGAAACAGAGCATATTACGGCTGAAAACTTACAAGCAGATGGGAAGCGAGCGATGTCGTTAACATCTGGTTTTACTGCTGTAAATAGCCCTTATTCCGAAAATGAAACAAGTCAAAGTTCATACTTGTCTATGGAAGGGCGAGAAATTTTTGATTTTGCAGTTAGAGATGTCGTAGAGCAAATCAAAAAAGTGATGAACCAACAAAATAAAGAAATTGATTATTTCTTGCTTCATCAAGCAAATGCGCGAATTTTAGATAAGATCGCGAAAAAGGTCAATGTTTCTAGAGACAAATTTTTACAAAATATGGATAGATATGGTAACACTTCAGCGGCTTCTATTCCAATTTTATTGGACGAAGCGGTCGCTAGTAAAAAGATTGTCCTTGGAAACCAACAAAATGTGATACTTTCAGGTTTTGGTGGCGGATTAACTTGGGCAACCGTATCGGTCATTTTATAAATCTGTAGTGATAATAATAATAGAAAAAATATTGGAGGAATATATTTATGGTATTCGAAAAAATTCAAGAAATCGTAGCAGAAGAACTAGACAAGGAAAAAGACGACATTCAGTTGTCAACAAATATCCAAGAAGATTTGGAAGCAGATAGTTTAGATCTATTCCAAATCATTAACGAAATCGAAGACGAATTTGATGTAAAAATCGAAACAGATGAAAATATTAAAACTGTTGACGATTTAGTAAAATATGTAGAAAAACAACAAGCTTAATTTTCAAGGCTGGGCCAAAAGCCTAGCCTTTGCTTTTTGCTGTGAATCACTACGATTTAGCGACCAAAGGGAGCTAAAAGTAGATGATGAACAGTACTAGGGCGAGCGAAAGCGAGGCGTAGTGTCCTTTACTT
>JAKDZT010000001.1 GCA_030462125.1 Tetragenococcus sp. | reverse complement strand
GACTATCAGCCAATGCATCATGGTGATGGTCAAGCGGGATTTGCAAAAAGTCACACATTGTATTCAAACGATGATTACTAACTTCGGGAAAAAGTTTACGACTGGTTTTGACTGTACATAACGACAAAAAGCGAGCAGGTTCTAAATTATAATAATTCAAGCAACCAGTTAATACACTATTATCAAAGCCGGCATTGTGCGCTACAACTAAATTATTTTCTTGAAAATAGGGCTGTATCGTTTGCCAAACTTCTGGAAATTTTGGGGCGTCTTCAACATCTTCTGGGTGAATGCCATGGATTTGGATATTTTTCCAGAAAAAATTTGTTTCGGGTTTAATTAAGGTATAATATTCATCGACAATTTGGCTATTTTCCACCATAACAAGCGCTAAGGAACACGCGCTGTGTTTTTGATAGTTAGCCGTTTCAAAGTCCATTGCGACAAAGTTCATTATTAGTCATCTCCTGTTAAAGGGTTTGATCTGCTCTTATTGAGCCGCGATCGTCCCTTGTAATACCTCTATGCATTTTAGCACCAACCAAAATTTTCTTCAAATGATCTGGAACGAAAGATTCGTTGGCTAATTCGCCTACATTGGATTGTATATATTTTTGTTTTATTGAAAAATACGATAGTATGAAAGCAAATCTATTTTAAAAGGAGTGGAAAAGCGATGAAGGTAGGTGTTGTTGGATTAGGAAATATTGCACAAAAAGCTTATTTACCTAACTATATACAAATGCAGGATCAGGCAGAGTTCTATTTTGCCACCAGAAATAAAGAAGTACAAGAAAAATTACAAAATGTCTATCATCTGCAGCATATGAAAAATAATTTGGACGAGCTTTTAACCGCAGGAATTCAAGCTTGTTTTATTCATACGGCCACGGCTAGTCATTATCAGCTAGTAAAAAAATGCTTAGAAAACCAGGTGGACGTATTTGTCGATAAACCTTTAAGCGAAAACCTTGCTGAAGTAGAAGAATTGCTAGCTCTAGCAAAAGAAAAAGGATGCATTTTGATGGTGGGTTTCAACCGTCGCTTTGCTCCTATGGTAGAAAAATTGAAAATACAAAAAGATAAGCGCATGTTGCTGTTACAAAAAAACCAAGTAGCTAATGATAATCCAACATCTTTTGAGTTATTTGATGTATTTTTGCATCTAGTCGACACTGCAGTTTATCTTTTAGACGATTCTATCCAATCTTTTTCTAGTGATATTTGTGAAACGACACAACATTTAGAAATAGCTGCGCTTAAGCTGGAAACCAAACAAACGACGTCGCTTCTAACGATGGATAACAAAAGTGGCGCCAATCAAGAAAACTATCAGTTATCTACTGCTCAAGGAACGTACCATTTAGCTAATTTAACGAAACTTACAAATCAAAAAGGAAGACAGGAAGAAGTGGAATCCTTTAACGATTGGGAAAACACCTTAGTGAAGCGTGGTTTTCATCCCATGGTACAAGCTTTTCTTACTGCCTTAAAAACTAGGTCAGTAGCTGATTTACGCCAAGAAAATATTTATGATAGCCATAAAATCTGTACTGAAATGTTAAAACAAGTTGAAAAAAGTAGAATGACTTAAACAATCAGTAGTCAGCTTATGAAGAACGTGATAGAATGAGTAAGACGTTTGGAAAAAGGAGAAATTTTTGGTGGATAAAGAAAAATTAGTACGACAATTTCCTACGATTAATTTATTAATAGATGAACCTTTAAAATATTATACATTTACAAAAACGGGCGGCCCCGCAGATGTTTTGGCTTTTCCCGAGTCAACAGAAGAAGCGGAAAAGCTGGTTTTATATTGTCGTAATCATGATATTCCTTGGTTAGTTTTAGGCAATGCTAGTAATTTAATTGTACGAGATGGTGGTATTCGCGGTCTGGTGATTATGCTTTTATCGATGGATCAAATTCAAGTCACCGACAATGTCGTTGAAGTACAAGCTGGTGCGCGCTTGATTGATACTAGTTATGCAGCGCTTGAAGCTTCTTTGAGTGGTTTAGAATTTGCCTGTGGCATCCCTGGAAGCGTCGGTGGGGCCGTGTTTATGAATGCTGGCGCTTACGGCGGGGAAATTAAAGATGTTTTTGATTCTTGTGAGGTTTTAATGCCTGATGGTACGTTACAAACTCTTTCAAACCAAGATATGGATTTTAGCTACCGACATAGTATCATTCAAGTACGTCATGGTATTATTTTAAATGCGCGCTTTGCCTTAAAAAAAGGGCAGCATCATTTTATCAAAGAACGTATGGATGAATTGACTTATCTAAGAGAATCTAAACAACCTTTGGAGTATCCTTCATGCGGAAGTGTCTTCAAGCGACCACCAGGCCATTTTACGGGTCAATTGATTCAACAAGCTGGATTGCAAGGTTTGCAGTGGGGTGGAGCTCAAGTTTCAAATAAGCATGCTGGTTTTATTATCAATCTAGATGGCGCCACTGCCACAGATTACGTTGAATTAATTGGACATATTCAAGCTGTGATTAAAGAAAAATTTGATGTGAATTTGCAGACAGAAGTTCGAATTATCGGTGAAGAAGCCAATGAATCAGCGTTAGATGAGAGTGAAAAAATATAAATAGTGTGCTAAAGGGAAATAAGCCCGTAAGTTTGCTAAAGTTACGAGCTTAATTAAGAAAAGGAATAATCAAAAACAGTTATCCTGAAATTAGGAATAGGATATAAAAAAAGAGACTGCTATATAGCAATCTCTTTTTTTATACTCGTTTTTTTAAAAAGCGCAATAAAACTGAGGCAACTCCAGCTGTAGCGATCCCTGCAACAATGGCTTCAGGGACCCCCTGGGCAAAAATAATGGACAGAATCGCTGTGTAAACGGCACCGCCGGCTTCGCCAATGATCTGGGCGTATTCTCTTTGAAATAAAAAATAGACCATGTTCATGACAACGACAGTATTAACAATGCCTCCTAATAAACCAGCAATAAAAAGCCCGATTCCTTGGCTTTTCTTGCGTTTTTCAAACCATCGATAACAGTAATAAGGCACAATTCCGATTAAAATCCGCGGAATAAAAACAATGAGCAAGGCTTTCCAACTACCGTAACCACTAGCTCCAAAAGGCGCGATAAAAGGAGAAAAAACAAAAGATAAAGGCGTTACAATAATGGTTGCCCGAATCATACTGATTAAACCAAAACTAGCTCCTAAAAAAGCGCCAAGTCGTGGTCCCAAAATGATTGAGGCGATAATGACAGGAATATGCAAAGTAGTCGCGTTCAAAGGACCGATTGGAATGAAACCAAGAAAGGGCACAGAGGCAAGCAACAGTAGAATCGCCAGAAAAAAAGCAGTTAAAACCAGCCGAAAGGTTTTTTGTTTTTGCTGCATTCGTCAAGCCTCCTTGCCCTCAAGAGTATTGATGGCTTCTTCGATAAGATTTTCATCGTTAGCTAATGCCCCTGGTCCAAAATCCCCACAGGCAAGTAACGACTCCCGTGGATCAATTACTTTGTAGCCCATATCTTTTAATGTTCGCAAGTTTTTTTGTACAATAGGATGCTCATACATATTTGAATTCATTGCTGGTGCAATTAATTTTGCGCGATCGCTTGGTAAAGCAAGCGCTACTGTACTAATTAAATTATCCGCCAGACCATTTGCCAGTTTACCAATAATGTTCGCCGTTGCTGGTGCAACTAAGAACAAATCGGCAGGTTTTGTTAATTCGATGTGGTTAATTTTACTAGGATCTGGTTCCTCCATTACATCGGTATGTACTTTACGATGAGTCAAAGATTGTAAGGTCAACGGTGTTATAAATTCTTGGCTACTTTTTGACATGAGGACATCCACAGCATAGCCTTTTTTTGTTAAATGGTTAGCAAGGTCGGCAGATTTATAGGCAGAAATACTCCCTGTAACTCCTAATAAAATATGTTTCGTCATTTTATTTACCTCCTATAGTGATTGTTGATAGTTTCTACAATTAATTGGGCAATGTCTTCCTTGGTTTGTTTTTCGCCAACAATTTGACCTTGTTTATCCAATAGATAGCCAATGTGTTGACCGCTCTTAATTTTTGCTAAATCATTTGCTAGAATATAATCGGCTTGATTTTTTTTAAAGCTTGTTTGTGCTGCATTAATTAAGGTTTCTTTGGAAACATCAACGAGTAATTTAAATCCTACCAGTAAAACTTCTGGTTGGATTTGTTTGATCAATTGGATCACTTTGGGGGTTTTTTCTAAAACTAAATAAAGTTGGTCCGTATCAGAAGAGATTTTCTTTTCATCTTTTGTTGCAGGAGTGGCTAACTGCGCAAGATCTTCTTTATCTAAGGGGCCTTTTTTTTCTTGGAACAAATAATTCAGTTCTTCTAAGAAATCTTCTTGGGAGAAACTTTGTGCCGGTGTAAAATCGCTCACTGCCATGCTGTGGATCACAGCGTCATAATGTTTTTCTTGCAATAATTTTTGTAGCTGCTCTGTCAGGTCTTGTGTGCCAGCAATTTCATAGCATTGTAGATTTTTATTTTCCGTAGGGCGTTTTGCTTGGGCAGTTGTGACATAATCGACTACAAATTGTTTTTTTAGAAATCCTTCGGCAATTAAACTTCCTAAACGTCCGGAGGAATGGTTCGTAATAGAACGCACATCATCGATTTTTTCCGAAGTACCACCGGCGGTAACTAATACTCTCATTTTTTTCCTCCTAAATCGACAATAGTACGACCGGAATGCGTACCATTTAGCAAGGCTTCAATGGTTTCATCTAAATCAGTTAAATCAACTTCTTGATAAGATAATTGTTCTAATACCGATTTGTGTTCAGCTAAAAATTGCCACACTGGTTTTCTTTGGGCCATTTCTACTTCAACTGAGTCAATGCCAATCATTTTGATACTACGTAAAATAAATGGTAAAACCGTTGTCTCTAAGGTAATACCACTCGCGTTACCACATAAAACGGCACATCCATTGTACTGGATAAGCGGAAGTAGTCCGGCGAAAATTTCGCCACCCACAGTATCAAATACAGCAGCAAATTTTTGTTTGCCTAAAGGTCTCTTCTTTTCGGGCAAAATTTCTTCGGGTGTTTTAATGTCCGTAGCTCCCAAATCTATCAACCATCCTGCTTGCTCTTTTTTAGATGATAGTGCAGTGATGTTGGTATAACCTAATTGGTGTAATAGCGCGACCGCTGTACTAGCGACACCGCCCGTTGCTCCAGTAACAAGTATTGGTGAGTTTGTTTCAGGAGTTTCTTTTGCTAGTGCTTGAACGGCTAGGGCTGCTGTAAACCCAGCTGTACCAAATTTCATAGCATCTTTTGTCGTTAAGTCATCTGGCAATTCAACAAGCCATTCAGCTGGAACATCTTGGATTTGGCTAAAGCCGCCGTCTTCACTGACACCCAGTCCGTAGCCGGTGACTAAGACTTTTTGTCCAATTGCCCAATTTTCAGCATTTGTTGCAATGATGGTTCCCGCTAAATCAATTCCAATAACTTTGGGATAGTCGCTAACAACGCCACTATTTTTGCTAGCTGCTAGAGCATCTTTATAATTAATATCAGAGTATTCCACTTGGACACGAACTTGATCTTTCTTTAGTACACCTAATTGTTTTTGTACAATTCCGCGAGAAAAGACGTTTTCTGTTTGTGTCACTTCAAAAGCTAAAAAATCTTCCATGGTTATCCTTCCTTTATAACTATTGTTTAGTTTAGCAATTTTCATTTGCTATTATTGCTTTTATCATAACACATTTTCTATTTTTGCTGATAGCATTTAAGACAAGTTAGAAAAATAACGAGCTAATTAAAAAGTTATTAAAAAAATTTGGAAAAATCCATAAAAAAAGAGGACCTTTTCAAAAAGGCCCTCTTTTTTGCTTTATAGTAAATCTTTTAATGAGGTATGTTCAATTTCAAGATCTTCCGCCACTGCTGCATGTACCAAATACCCTTTATACGTATTTGTACCGCGATATAATGCCGGTTCATTTTGTAGAACTTCTTCAATGGGTGCTTGAACCAATTTTTTGGCAAAAGGTAAGGTAGAATTACTTAAAGCAATAGTAGCCGTTTGTGCTACAGCACCTGGCATGTTGGCAACCGCATAATGCGTAACGCCTTCTTCAATGTAAGTAGGGTCATCATGGGTGGTTGTTTTGGTTTCTGTTTCAAAGATTCCACCTTGGTCGATGGCAATATCAATGACCACAGAATGATCAGGCATATTTTTAACCATGTCTCTTGTAACAAGAGTCGGTGCTTTACGTCCAGGTAAAAGAACGGCGCCCACAACTAAGTCCGCTGTTTTTAATTGCTCTTCGATGTTGAAACTATTTGACATTAAAGTTTCGATTTGGCCGTTAAATTCGGTATCTAATTCTTTTAGACGATCAATATTGACATCCAAAATGGTTACTTTGGCACCAAGTCCATGCGCGATTTTAGCAGCGTTTGTACCAGCAACACCGCCGCCAATAATGACCACCTTGCCTTTACGCACGCCTGGGACGCCGGCTAAAACAATGCCTTTACCACCTTTTGGGCTTTCTAAAAATTCAGCTCCGATTTGTGCTGCCATACGTCCGGCGATTTCACTCATCGGGGATAAAAGAGGTAGCGTATTATCATCTAGCTGCACGTTTTCATAAGCGACTGCTGTTACTTTTGCTTTTTGTAAAGCTTGAGCAACAGGTTTATTAGCTGCTAAGTGTAAATAAGTAAATAAAATGAGTCCTTCGCGGAAATATTTATATTCTTCTTCTAATGGTTCTTTGACCTTCATAACCATGTCTTGTTCCCAAACTTTTTCAGGAGTATTAACAACTGTTGCGCCTACTTCTTTATAAGCCTCATCTGTAAATGCAGAACCAAAACCCGCCTCTGTTTCTACTACGACACTATGACCACTTTGGATTAATTCATAAACACCAGAAGGGGGTAATGCCACGCGATTTTCATTGTTTTTTAATTCCTTAGGTATTCCGATTTTCATAAAACCACTCCAATTATTTAATTAGTTCAATTATACAGAAAATTATCGTTTCATAAAAAAATTTTAAACGTTAATCTAAAAAAGAACTTTATTGTTGTTATAAAATTCCGCTCGTTATAAAAATAAAATAAGCTCTGCCAACTCTCTGCTGTTGGTAAAGCTTATTTTTTAAGGTTATTTAAATTTTTAAGAATTAGCTTCTAGATCTTCTAGCTGTAGGCTCAAATTTTCCCATTGCTCTGTAAGATCCTCTTGTTGCTTTTTACTTGCTTGTAAGGTCTGATCTAACTCATTTAATTTTATGGGGTCATCTAAATTTTCTGGTGCGGTCATTTCCTTTTCGGTTTGGCTTATTTTTTCCTCAACGGTAGTCAGTTCTTCTTCAATTTGGGTGACTTTTCGCTGAAGTTTTCGAAGTTGTTTTTGCTGTTCTTTCGTTTGTTCAAAACTTTTTTTGCCAGCTGATACTGTTTTTTCTTGGGGAGTATCAGCTTTTTCATAGGCTGCCAATTGCGCTTCTTCTTGTTTCTTTTCCAAATAGTAATCATAATCGCCTAAATAAAGACGAGACCCTTCTGGAGAAAGTTCGATGACCTTGGTTGCTGTCCGGTTAATAAAGTAACGGTCATGAGAAACGAAAAAGAGGGTGCCTTCATAATCGATTAAAGCATTTTCTAACACTTCTTTATTATCAATGTCTAAGTGGTTGGTAGGTTCGTCCAAGACTAAAAAGTTTTTTTGTTCCATGGCTAATTTGGCCAAAGCTACGCGTGCTTTTTCGCCACCACTTAACAAGGCAATGGGTTTATCCACGTCGTCTCCTGAAAACAAGAAACTACCTAATGTTCTACGGATATCAACTTCGGGTGTTGTGGGATGTTCGTCCCATAGTTCCTCCAAGATGGTTTTATTTTGATTTAAATCTTCTTGTCCTTGGTCGTAATAGCCGATAGTCACATTGGTACCGTAATGTTTTTCTCCTTTAATGAAAGGAATTTCTCCGATCATGGATTTTAACAAAGTAGATTTGCCAATGCCGTTAGGACCTACTAGGGCAATCGCGTCCTGATATTTGACATCTAAGTTAATAGGCTCAGATACAACCGTATCGTCGTAACCGATGGCACCATCTTCTAATTGAAATACAATGTTTCCCGAAGCTTTTGCCACACGAAATAGGAAATTAGGCGATTTTTCTTGTCCCTGAGGACGTTCGATGCGCTCCATTTTTTCTAATTGTTTTCTGCGGCTTTGGGCGCGTTTCGTAGTAGAAGCACGAACGATATTTTTAGCGACAAAGTCTTCTAACTTGCTGATTTCTGCTTGTTGTTTTTCATAAGCTTTCCACTCACTAGCTAACTGTTGACTTTTTAACTCTAAGTAGCGGCTGTAATTGCCTTTATAATGTTGCATTTTACTACGACTGATTTCATAAATTTCGGTGACCACTTTATCTAAGAAATATCGGTCATGGGAAACAATCAATAAAGCGCCACGATAATTTTGTAAATAACCTTCTAGCCAACTGAGTGTTTCAATATCTAAATGGTTCGTTGGTTCATCTAGGATTAAAATATCAGGACTTTGTAAAAGCATTTTGGCTAAAGCTAGACGTGTTTTTTGACCACCGGAAAGGGTTTGGGTGGGCTTATCATAAAAAGACTCGTCAAATTGAAACCCATGCAAGACTGAGCGTATCTCATTCTCATAGCCATAACCGTTTTTTTCAGCAAAATCTTGTTGTAAACGATCATATTGTGTAAGTATTGTTTCATAGTCTTTATCTTCAGGTGAGATTTGACTAATTTGCTCTTCTAGCTCATGCATCCGTTTTTCCATTTGCCGTACTTCAGAAAAAGCTTCGAGCATTTCTTGCCATACGGTTTTTTCAGAGTCTAAACCTGTATCTTGAGCCAAATAGCCTAACGATATGCTTTTATTTTTGCTAATCGTTCCTTTATCAGGGGATTCAATACCAGCGATGATCTTTAATAAAGTAGACTTACCTGCACCATTACGACCTACTAAACCAATACGGGCTTGACTACTGATTTCTAATTGAATATTTTCAAATAAAGTATCTGCACCAAATTGTCGTGCAATTTGACTTGCTTGTAATAAAATCATAATATCCTCGCTTTAATTTTCCTTGATTATATGTATCCGTAAACGTTAGTTTATCACAATTTGTTTGCATTAGAAAGATGAAGCAAAATGCAGTTGAAGGGCTTTTAGTAAAATTTTGCAGTATTGTGAGCAATCAAATTGCCTTTTTTTGTTTTTATCTGTTATGATACTACGTGTTATAAGTGAATTGTTCACAATGGAGGGCTAGAAAGTGAAAGAAAATAATATACCTAAAGCAACTGCTAAACGGCTTCCTTTATATTATCGCTATTTGCGAATTTTAAATGATGCCGGAAAAGCAAAGGTTTCCTCAACCGAATTAAGTGAGGCAGTGCAAGTGGATAGCGCCACGATTCGCCGAGATTTCTCTTATTTTGGTGAATTAGGAAAACGGGGCTATGGTTATGACGTGGAAAGCTTAATGCAGTTTTTCGCGAAAACATTAAGCGATGATGAAATGACCAATGTGGCCTTAGTTGGTGTGGGAAACTTAGGTAGTGCTTTATTAAAATATAAGTTTCATCAAAGTAACAGCATTCGAGTAAGTGCTGCCTTTGATGTTAATTCAGATATTGTCGGACGAATTGTTGATGGCATCCCCGTGTACCCGATGTCTGATATGGTTGAACAAATAGAAATTCAACGAATTGAAATTGCTATTTTGACCGTGCCAGCATCTAATGCACAAGATGTGGTGAATCAATTAGTTGAAGCCGGCATTAAGGGAATTCTAAACTTTACACCAGCACGTATCTCGGCACCGAATGATGTTTTAATTCAAAATGTTGATTTAACGAACGAATTACAGACCTTAATTTATTTTTTAAATAGTAATGAACGCTTAAATTTATCATCTGGAGACGAATAAATAGAAGTCTTGATCTTTTCTTTTGTTACACTGGTTGTAAGTAAGGAAAAAATCAGGACTTTTTTCACCCAGAAAGAAATTCTTTAAAAAGTATGTTGAATTCACAAAATAGTCACAAATCCCCGGTATACTTTTCATAAAATGAACGGATATATTTGTAGTTTCCCGATTTGTTTAGTACAATGTAAAAAAGAATGAGTGAACAATATAGGAGAAAGAGGTGTCAAGTGAATGGGTCATAAAGACGAAACGGTACGTTTTGATTTTGACGACAGCCGCAAAAAAGAAGTTAGCGAAACCCTTGCGATCGTATACCGTGCGCTTGAAGAAAAAGGGTACAATCCGATTAATCAAATCGTAGGGTATTTGTTGTCAGGCGATCCGGCGTACATTCCGCGTTATCGCGATGCGCGTAATTTAATTCGTCGCCATGAACGAGATGAAGTATTAGAAGTTTTGATACGATTTTATTTAGAAAACCATGGGGTCAACTTGTAATGCGCACGATGGGTTTGGATGTTGGTTCAAAAACAGTTGGTGTAGCAGTAAGTGATCCGTTGGGTTGGACTGCACAAGGCGTCGAAATTATTCCTATTGATGAAGAAGCAGGGGAGTTTGGTTTTGTTAGATTAGAAGAATTGATTGAGCAATATGAGGTGGAACAGTTTGTAGTGGGCCTACCCAAAAATATGAACAATTCTATCGGATTTAGAGCAGAAGCATCAATCGATTATGGGAAAAAATTGGAAGAAAACTATCAACTTCCGGTAATTTACCAAGATGAACGGTTAACGACGGTGCAAGCTGAACGAATGTTAGTCGAACAAGCGGATACTTCTAGGAAAAAAAGAAAAAAAGTTATTGATAAATTAGCAGCAGTCGTGATTTTACAAAATTACTTAGACACTGTAGCAAATTAACTCTACATTTTAAAAGAGGAGAATGAATAAATGTCAGAACATACACACGATCACGACCATGATCACGAAGAACACGAACATATTACTTTAGTTGACGAGCAAGGAAATGAAAGCTTGTACGAAATTCTACTTACTATTGATGGCCAAGAAGAATTTGGCCGCAATTATGTTCTATTATATCCAGCTGGTGCTGATGAAGACGAGGAAGTCGAATTGCAAGCCTACGCTTATATTGAAAACGAAGAAGGCACAGAAGGTAATTTAGAACAAATCGAAACGGATAAAGAATGGGACATGATTGAAGAAGTATTTAATACATTCATGTCTGATGAAGAAGAATAAACTTAGATGTTAAGCTGGGACCTTGTTAAATGAGGGGACAGCTTTTTTCTTTTGAAAATGGCCATTATGTGGAATTTAGTTTTTAATTCATTTTACTTAAAGCCTAACTTGTAACTTTGCTAGTGCGAGTTAGGCTTTTTTCTTAATTTTTCGAGTTAGTTAAAAAGTTTCTTACTGATGTGTTAGTATTTCTGTATATTGAATAAATAGGACCTTTATTTGCATTGAACTTTACTCTTCATTAGCAAACGAAGGAATAATATACAAGGAAGTGTAATAATGAAGGCACTTTATTTTAAAAATTTTGGAAACAGCACTGTCTTAGAATATGGAGAATTACCCAAGCCTGTATTGAAAGCTGACGAAGTTTTGGTAAAGACAGAATATATTGGTTTGAATTTTGCTGATATTTATCGCAGAAAAGGCGAATATCACATTGAAGACAACGAGCCCTACATCAACGGGTATGAGGGCGCGGGAAAAATTGTCGAAGCAGGTATTGAAGTTAGTCAATCTAAAATTGGTGGGGAAGTTCTTTTTGTGGATGTTCCCTTTGCCAATGCTGAGTACGTTGCGGTGCCCAGAGACAACATTATCTATTTACCTCAAGGAATATCTTCTCAATTGGCTGTATCCGTTGGGCTTCAAGGCCTGACAGCAGATTTTTTAGCGCATGATCTTAGTAAACCCAATGAAGGAGACCAAGTCTTTATTACTGGCATAAGCGGTGGTGTAGGACAAATTTTAGCTCAAATGCTTATTTCAGAAGGTATTTCTGTCTACGGTTCTGCTTCAACAAAAGCTAAGAAAAAATTGGCATTATCTTTTGGAGTAAAAGAAGTTTTTCCCAGTCGAGAAAAAGGTTGGAGCGATAAGCTAGCTGGAAAATTTGATGTCGTATACGATGGTGTAGGGAAAACATTAAACCAAAACATTTCTTTCTTGAAAAATCGTGGAAAAGTAATCTTTTTCGGTATGGCTGGAGGTACTCCGCCACAAGTTGACTTGATTGATCTGCTAGCACACTCAAAAAGTATTCTAACCGGTGATCTATGGGATTATCTAATAAACTTTGAAGAGAGACAACAAAGAAGCCAACGTTTATTTTCCTATTTTTTAAATGAAAAAATTGCCATTAGTGAACCGACAATTTTTTCACTTGCGGACGGAAAAAAAGCACATGATTATTTAGAAGAAGGTAAGAATATAGGAAAAGTTTTACTGAAACCATAGAGGAAAGTGCTAATTTACAGTAGAAAAAAACTACTTGAAAATATTGTTTTAATTGTACAGAATCTGTTTTATTCTCTACTAATAAAATATTTGAGTTATTCTATTTTCGACATTCTCATAAATACTCGTTATAATAGATAATTGAATATTGAAGTCAGGAGGAAATTTGATGAGAAAAACAAACGTTGTAAGCGAATTTGCACCATTAAAATCAGTTGTTTTAGCGCAGTCAGAGTTTTGTTTTCCAAACGATACTGAAAATAGCATGGATACCTCTTTTTTGACGAAAGAAAATGAAGAGTTTGTAAAAAATAGTGGTGGAAAAGATGTAGCTGAAGCTGATAAAAAATTACAAGATAATTGGGAACAAGAAAAAATAGAAATGCAGTCTCTTCTTGATTCTTATGGTGTTGAGGTTTTCAGACCACGTTTGCTTACACAACCTGAAAAAGAACATGGAAAAAGCCAGGGAGTGGGCTATAGCAATTTCTTTTCTCGAGATCCTTTTTTTACAATTGGTTCTTTTATTATTGAAGGAAATTTACGTTTTATGCATCGACGCAGAGAAATATTGCCTATTCGTCCTGTTTTAAATGAATGGACAAACAACCATAAAGGGTATTATTTTGCAGCCCCACAACCTGATTTAGCAGAAGGAGAAAAAAGCGAAGTCGGGCCTTTTATTGAAGGTGGCGATGTTGTTGTTTTAGGAAAAACGGTTTTTGTTGGTCATTCTGGGTTGGCCAGTAATTTAAATGGTATTCATTGGTTAAAAAAACTTATGGAGCAGTTTGGCTATAAAGTGGTTCCCGTTCGTTTACATCCATCGATCTTACATTTGGATTGCGCCCTTAGTATGCTTAGAGAAGGGTTAATGATTGTTTGTGAAGAAGCTTTCTTGGACGGTATACCTGAAGAGTTAAGAGATTGGGAAAAAATCAATGTATCACTGAATGAAGCTGCTCACTTAATAGCTAATGGATTGCCGGTTAACGAGCAAGTATATATTACCGATTCAGCCTTTACTGATTTAATTGAAAAAATTAAAGCAAAAGGCATGAAAGTAGAAACGCTTGATTATCGTGTTTCTAGAATGTTTGGTGGGTCTTTTAGATGTACGACCCAAGCATTGATTAGAGAGTAAAGGTGCTTGACAACTCACTTTTTCTAGTGTAAATTACAATACAACAAAGTACATGAGAATTCCGTTGATGAGAAGAGTAGTTTCGAACTTCTATTTAGAGAGATCTTGGTTGGTGAAAAAGATTATGAAGCTTGAGGTGAAGATGGTCTCTGAGGATAAACCGTCGATAGGTAGATGGTTTCGAAAGGTCCAATCGTTAACTTGGATGCCATTTCGTTTATTTGAGATGGGCTAAGAGAAGTGTAAACTTCTAAGCTAAGGTGGTACCGCGAAGTTTTCGCCCTTTTATCAGTTTTACTGGTAGGAGGGCTTTTTTTATAGAAAAAATAGCGCCTTTCGTTCGAATGAAAATATTTTAGGAGGAGATTGAAGATGAAGAAGAGTTTGAAAAAAACATTGTATGCTGGTGTATTAGGTTTTACAGTTTTTGGACTAGGGGCTTGTGCTGGGGGTAGCTCTGGTGATGGTTCAGACGACAATGAAACAATAACAGTAGGTGCTAGTTCTACCCCTCATGCTGAGATTTTAAACCAAGCAGAAGATGAATTGGCTGATGAAGGGTACGATTTAGAAGTGGAGGTTTTTGATGATTATGTGTTGCCCGATCAAGCGTTAGCTGATGGCGATCTTGATGCAAATTACTTTCAACATGAACCTTATCTAGATAATTTTAATGACGAAAATGATACAGACTTAGTTCCAGCAGCTCAGATTCATTTTGAACCACTAGGCCTATATCCAGGGCAAACAGAATCGATTGACGATCTAGAAGATGGGGCAGAAATTGCAATTCCTAATGACGCGACGAATGGTGCTCGGGCATTACTATTGCTTGAAGAAGCTGGCTTAATCGAATTGAGTGATGATAGTGGCGTGACAGCGACTACCCAAGACATAGAAGAAAATCCAAAAGATCTAGAAATAACAGAATTAGAGGCTTCACAAATTGCTCGTACGGTTGAAGATGTTGACTTAGCTGTCATTAACGGTAACTACGCGGTAGAAGGCGGGTTTGATGTGCAAGATGACGCCTTAGAAATTGAAGAAGAAGGCTCTGAAGCTGCGGATACTTATGCTAATATTGTAGCTGTCCGAAACGGGGATGAAGACGACCCGGCAATTGAAGCTTTAATTGAAGCAATGCAAAGTGATCAAGTAAAAGACTATATGGATGAAGAATATCAAGGCGCAGTTGTACCGTTATTTTAAAAAAGGATCCTCGTGAAGTAAGAAAAACTGACTTTACGAGCTTTCTTTATATACTTTTTCAGTAATTAATCATAATAAGGGAAAAAGGAAGACAATGGATGACGACATTACAAGATTATATTGCTAGTATTGAAAAAGATGAACATAAAGAAAAATTTTCTGAACTTATGGATACGATTCAGGCAAAATTTCCACAATTGCAATTGGTTTTTAAGTGGAATGAACCGATGTATACCTATAATGGGACATTTATCATTTCTTTTAATAAAACAAAAACGCATATTACCGTTTCACCAGAAGTCGCAGGTATTAAGGAATTTTCCGATAAAATCGCAGCTTGTGGTTATGAACAAGGGAAAAGTACTTTCCACATTAAATGGGAAGAGGCAATTCATTATCAGCTGCTTTATGAGATCATCCAATTTAACCTTGATGAAAAACAAAATTATCCAACTTTTTGGCGCAAAGCAAAGAATTAATTTAAGCCGTCGGAACATGTCATTTTATGAGGTGTTCCGACGGCTTTTTAAGAGGATATTTTTTGAATATAGTTACTCAATGGTTTTTGATAGTCTTCTGCTGGCCAGTTTCCTTCATTAAAATAGTTCGCTAGTAAATAACCAATATAAGGACCGGTCGTTAACCCCGAAGACCCTAAACCGCTAGCGACTAAAAGTGACGGATCATCAACTAGAGAGCCAAAGAATGGAGCAAAATCGGAAGTATAAGCACGAGTGCCCACACGATATTCAAAAGAGTTTTTTAAAAGCTTTTCTGAAGACTGCAAGAAGTCTTTACTATTCGCCGTTAATTGTTCAAATGCTGCATTTGTAGGCTGTATGTCCCATTGTGCTTCATCTTCATGAGTAGAACCAACAATAATTTGTCCATTGTTAGCAGGAATTAGATCCGCTTCATTATCCAGCATGGCAACAGGCCATTGCTTGCTTTGTGTTTGAGTTGTTTTAAAGACGACAAGTTGTCCTTTTTGAGGGCGTAGGTCCACTTCGTAACCAAGCGGTTCTAATAATGTTTTGCAGCTAGGTCCAGCAGTTAGTATAACGTAATCTGCTGAAATTTGCTGCTTGGGTGTGCTGATCTGCCAGTAACTATCTTCTTTTTTTAG
Source organism: Tetragenococcus sp. (assembly GCA_030462125.1). Taxonomy (GTDB): domain Bacteria; phylum Bacillota; class Bacilli; order Lactobacillales; family Enterococcaceae; genus Tetragenococcus. The sequence continues at coordinate 33,633 of JAKDZT010000001.1, read as the reverse complement.
CGTAGCCTTTTCACTAATAAAATTGATCTGCTTTTGTACTGCTAGCTTTTTCATATGTTCAAGGTAGCCTAGCCCATCTAAACGAGCGCCCCCGGATATATATAAAGATTCTTGCGGAGTTAATAAAGGTAGTTTATCGGCTGTTTCCTGAGCAGACAGCTGTTTTATTTCACCAATTTCTGGTGCGTCTTTTTTACGTTGTTCAGCTAAAGTGGCTAATGACTCGAGGGCCTCTTTACGCAAAATAATGGTCCCGTTTTTTGCGTAAATGTCATTCGAAAGGTTCATATCAATAACTAATTTTTGCAAGAAGGCGGCTCCGTCTTTAGCTAACCGATACCAGCGTTTATTTCTACGCTTAGATAACCATGGGGAAATGATTCCTGCACTTGCTTTTGTTGCTTGGTTATTTCCGTCATCAAATAAAGTGATATCATATTTTGCTGTATCTAAATAATTTGCTAGTGTAATCCCAATGATTCCACCGCCAATAACGGCTATTTTTTTCATAGGTTTGTTCCTCCTTATCTTTATTATCATTCAATGCTCTCTTTTTTTCAATTGGGCATTGAATATTGAAAAAATTGTGCTATGTGTTTTCTTTTTACTCGTTATTATGGTACTATCTTTAAAAGCCCATTAAGAAATCGAGAGAAAAACTAGGACCAAAGAACGAAATTCTACGAAATGTTTTTCATTTTGTGTGGTTAATGAATTGCCTTAGTTATTGCTGAAATCTATTAAAAGTAGATAAATAACTACAACAGTACAATGCCTTGTCCGAGAAGGGACATATAAAGTATTTAAGGACTTAATAGAGCAAATTGTTGCTATAAATGTTGCACTTTTTTTGACAAAGTGCCCACTTGTTGTTACTATAGTAAGGTCACTTTCATAGAAGTTTTCTGAAAAGGGTATAAATAAAAGAAGGAGTGTTTACTTTGAGTAAAAAAGTTCGAGTCGAACATCTGACCAAAATATTTGGCAGAAGGACTCAACAAGCGCTTGAACAGGTGAAAGCAGGAAAATCCAAACAAGAAATCCTGAAAGAAACCGGAGCTACAGTTGGTGTTCATGATGTCAGCTTTGATGTCAATGATGGCGAAGTCTTCGTGATTATGGGGTTGTCTGGTAGTGGAAAATCAACTTTAGTACGTATGATCAATCGCTTGATCGAGCCAACGTCAGGTGCAGTTTATATTGACGACGATGATGTAGCGAAAATGTCGAAAGAAGACCTACGTGAAGTTCGTCGTACGAAAGCAAATATGGTTTTTCAAAATTTCGGACTTTTTCCGCAAAGGACCATTTTACAAAACACCGAATACGGTTTGGAAGTACGCGGTATAGGAAAAGAAGAACGGCAAAAAAAGGCGGAAGAGGCTTTAGATAATTCTGGCTTGCTTTCGGTCAAAGACCAATATCCTAATCAATTGTCTGGTGGTATGCAACAACGTGTTGGTTTAGCTCGCGCGCTAGCCAATGACCCCGAAGTTCTGTTAATGGACGAAGCGTTCTCTGCCTTAGACCCATTGATTCGTCGGGATATGCAAGATGATCTAATAGATTTACAACAAAGAGTCCAAAAAACAATTATTTTCATTACCCACGATCTGAACGAAGCTTTGCGTATTGGTGATCGTATCGCGTTGATGCGTGATGGTGAAATCATGCAAATCGGTACTGGAGAAGAAATCTTGACTCATCCAGCCAACGATTTTGTTCGTGAATTTACCGAAGATATTGACCGTTCGAAAGTCTTGACAGCTGAAAATATTATGGAACCTGCTTTGACGATCAATGTCGAAGCCGATGGTCCTAATGTTGCTTTACAACGGATGCGGAAAGAAGAAATTAGTATGTTGTTAGCCGTCGATCGAAGCCGTTACTTAAAAGGTAGCTTAACAGCAGAAGAGGCGCTCGATGCACGTAAAAATGACAAGACACTCAAAGAGGTATTGGATAAAAATGTGCGTAAAGTTGAAAAAGATACCTTAGTAACAGATATTTTCGACATGATTTATGACTCTGCAGCTCCCCTAGCAGTTGTGGATGAAGAAGATCGGGTCGTAGGCGTCGTTGTTCGTGGTAGTGTCATCGGTGCTATGACTGATACCGATGATGAAAAAGGAACTGAGACTGAGGCTGAAACTGAAGAGACAGCTGAAAAGGAAGGAGTGAGCGCAGATGCTTGATTTTCTACAAAATGAAATCCCACTTGCTGAATGGGTCGAAGACGGGGTTGATTGGCTAACAGAAAATTGGTCGGCATTCTTCTCCTTCTTACAAACATTGGGACAAAATATAATGGATGGGATGACGAACGGATTGTCAATGATCCACCCGTTACTGTTTATTTTGATAATAACAGTATTAGCATTCTTCCTTGGTGGAAAGAAGTGGCAATTACCAACGTTTACATTGCTTGGATTACTGCTTATTTACAATCAAGACTTATGGTCTGATTTGATGAATACTGTTACGCTAGTTATTATCTCGAGTTTGATTTCTGTTATTATTGGGGTTCCTGTGGGCATCTTAATGTCTAAAAGCGCAACAGCGCAAAGTATTATCACACCGATTCTTGACTTTATGCAGACCATGCCTGGTTTTGTTTACTTAATTCCGGCTGTTGCTTTCTTTGGTATTGGAATGGTCCCTGGGGTATTTGCTTCGGTTATCTTTTCATTACCACCAACCGTACGGATGACAAACTTGGGTATCCGCCAAGTGCCAACCGAATTAGTGGAAGCTTCAGATTCATTTGGTGGTACGGGTTGGCAAAAGTTATTTAAAGTTGAAATGCCTTTAGCAAAAGGAAATATCTTTGCGGGTATTAACCAAACGTTAATGTTGGCTTTATCCATGGTTGTTATTGCCTCCATGATCGGAGCACCAGGTTTAGGACAAGGTGTTCTATCCGCTGTGCAACGTTCCCAAGTAGGTAATGGTTTTGTTTACGGTATAGCGATTGTTATTTTAGCAATCATTATGGACCGTTTTACACAAAAATTTAATACGAATGCTAACAGCTCAAGTGAAGATTAAAAATTAAAGTAAAGAAATGATCGATGTGAAGGTTGAATAAGTAGTCGACTTTTAACGAAAAAAAGATTGAAATTACGTTGTTAATAACAACAGATTCGTTGAAAGTTGGGGAAAATTGAATGAGACAAGTAAAAGATTTGTACGGTAGAAAGTTTTTGCTTATTTTTCTTGTCTTTTTAATAAATTAGCTAATAAAAATTGTTTTACAATTTTTAAAAAATTATGAAAGGATGTTGTATTTTGAAGAAGAAGTTAGTAGGTATGTTGGCATTGAGTTCCACATTATTACTTGCGGCATGCAGTAACGGTGGAGGAGACAACGGCGATGCAGAAGGCGGTGGCAATGGCGGCGGTGATACTGTCGAATTGTCCTATGTTGAATGGGATACAGAAGTAGCTTCTACTAACGTTGTAGCCCGCGTGTTAGAAGATTTGGGTTATGATGTAAACATCACACCATTAGATAACTCAGTCATGTGGGAAGCAGTGGCTAATGGTGAATCAGACGGTATGGTAGCTGGTTGGTTGCCTGTTACACACGAAGCACAATACGAAGAATTTGGTGACGATGTTGAAGACTTAGGTCCAAACTTACCAGATGCGGCACAATTAGGTATCGTTGTACCTGAATACATGGATGTAGATTCCATTGAGGATTTAGACGACCAAGTTCCAGACCAAGAAATCATTGGTATTGAACCAGGCGCCGGCGTGGTTAGTGCAGCGGAAGATACAGTAGAAACATACGATAACTTATCCGATTGGGAAGTTACGCCATCTTCTAGTGGGGCAATGACTTCACAATTAGGAAGTGCCATCCAAAACGAAGACCCAATCGCTATTACAGGATGGTCACCACATTGGATGTTTGAAAGATATGACCTTAAATATCTAGATGATCCTGAAGGAACAATGGGAGATGCAGAAAGTATCCATACCATGGTTCGTGAAGGTTTAGAAGATGACATGCCTGAAGTTTACAGTGTATTAGATAACTTCGAATGGGATGAAGAAGACATGAACACCGTTATGCTAGATATTGAAGACGGTACTGATCCAGAAGATGCTGCTCAAGATTGGATCGAAGACAATCAAGACAAGGTAGACGAATGGACAGCAGACGCTGAATAACGTCTATTAAATAAAAAAAGTGGAGATCAGTTATAACTGATTTCCGCTTTTTTTATGCTTATAAGACTTATAACAAATCTATAGGCTTTTCAACAAGTGGAACTTAAAAGTAACCCTCCTCAAAACGGTCATTGCTTGCTTTCTTTTTAATAATCATGTTATTATTGCTTGCGCAAAATACAATTGAAAAAAGCTGGGAGAAAAGGCTTATGGAAAAAAATTTAAAACCGAAGAAACGCGTTTCATTACCACGTTACCAGCAGATTGCTGTAGAAATCGCTGAGCGAATTGTTGAGAATCGGTATAAAGTAGGTCAAAAAGTTCATGCGCGTTCCACTCTAGCAAGTAATTTTAATGCTTCTGCTGAGACGGCTCGTAAAGCGATTAATGTTTTGGTGGATTTGGACATTATGGAAGTCCAACAAGGCAGCGGAACCTATATCACTTCTCGCGAAAATGCGGAAATCTTTGTGGAAAAATTTAAAAACGTGCAATCGACACAAGAAATCCGCCAGGATCTTTTAGAAAGTATTGAAAGACAAAGAGAAGAATTAGATCATTTTTCTGAGACATTAAATACTCTTGTTAACCAAACGAAAAGAGTACATGATATTTCGACGTTTGTTCCTTTTGAACTAAAGTTGACCGCAGAAGCTCAACATTTAGAAGAAAGCGTGGCTGATTTGCATATTTGGCAGAAAACGGGTGCGACAATTGTGGGTATTCAAACGGATACAGAATTATTACTTTCGCCAGGACCCTATGCCAAATTAAGTGCCGGTAATACGGTTTATTTTATGGGACATGAGCTAAGTATGCAACGCATGAAACATCTTTTCTATCCGGATAGTGACAGCGATGCTTAGAAAAAGTTACGTTATAAATGAATTGTCTTTTTTGACAAAGAGACAATCCGGCGTTACGATAGTATAGGCATTTTTATGTAATTTTCAGAAAAAGATATAATAGAAGAAGGAGTGATTATTTTTGAGTAAAAAAGTTCGGATAGAACATTTGACTAAAGTGTTTGGCCGAAGAACTCAACAAGCCCTTGAACAGGTAAAAGCAGGAAAATCCAAACAAGAAATCCTGGAAGAAACCGGTGCTACAGTTGGTGTTCATGATGTCAGCTTTGATGTCAACGAGGGCGAAGTTTTTGTGATCATGGGATTATCTGGTAGTGGGAAATCTACTCTAGTACGGATGATCAATCGCTTAATCGAACCAACGTCAGGCGAAGTTTATATTGATGACGATGATGTAGCGAAAATGTCAAAAGAAGATTTACGTGAAGTTCGTCGTACAAAACTCAATATGGTCTTTCAAAACTTCGGACTTTTTCCGCAAAGAACAATTTTGGAAAATACCGAATATGGTTTGGAAGTACGCGGCGTAGCAAAAGAAGAACGTCAGAAAAAAGCAGAAGATGCTTTAGAAAATTCTGGTTTACTTTCGGTTAAAGACCAATATCCTAGTCAGCTATCTGGTGGGATGCAACAACGTGTTGGTTTAGCGCGCGCAATAGCTAACGATCCAGAAATTTTATTAATGGACGAAGCGTTCTCTGCCTTAGACCCATTGATCCGTCGCGATATGCAAGATGATCTAATGGACTTACAAGAAAGAGTCCAAAAAACGATCATTTTCATTACCCACGATTTGAATGAAGCCTTACGTATTGGTGACCGTATTGCGTTGATGCGTGATGGCGAAATCATGCAAATTGGTACTGGGGAAGAAATTTTAACGAACCCAGCCAATGATTTTGTTCGCGAATTTACCGAAGATATCGACCGGTCAAAAGTTTTAACTGCTGAAAATATTATGGAACCCGCCTTTACAATTAATGTTGAGTCGGATGGTCCTAATGTTGCTTTACAACGGATGCGTAAAGAAGAAGTTAGTATGTTGCTAGCCGTCGATCGCAAACGATATTTAAAAGGGAGCGTAACGGCAGAAGAAGCCCTTGATGCTCGTAAAAATGAGAAGACGCTTAAAGAGGTATTGGATAAAAATGTACAGAAAGTCCAAAAAGATACCTTAGTGACTGACATTTTTAACATGATTTATGATTCTGCAGCTCCTCTAGCAGTTGTGGATGAAGACGACAGAGTCGCAGGCGTCGTTGTTCGCGGTAGCGTTATCGGTGCTATGACGGATACGGATACCGATAATGATAACGGTGAAAACGAAACTGAAGAAACAACCGAAGAGGAAGGAGTGAACGCAGGTGCTTGATTTTCTACAACAAACAATCCCACTTTCTGAATGGGTGGATTCTGGTGTTGATTGGCTAACTGAACATTGGGCAGCGTTTTTCTCATTCTTGCAAACGGTGGGAGAAACCATAATGGATGGGATGACAACTGGTTTATCAGCTATACCGCCATTATTATTTATTGTAATACTTACAGTATTAGCATTTTTCCTTGGTGGAAAGAAATGGCAGTTGCCTACATTTACATTGCTTGGTTTACTACTTGTCTATAATCAAGATTTATGGGGCGATTTGTTAAACACGGTAACACTGGTTATTGTAGCTAGTGTGATCTCTGTAGTTATTGGCGTTCCAGTAGGGATTTTAATGTCTAAAAATGAAACGGCAAAAAATATCATTACGCCAGTTCTTGACTTTATGCAAACCATGCCTAACTTTGTTTATTTAATTCCAGCCGTTGCCTTTTTTGGTATTGGAATGGTTCCTGGGGCATTCGCTTCAGTCATCTTTTCACTACCGCCAACTGTACGGATGACAAACTTGGGCATTCGCCAAGTGCCAACTGAACTAACGGAAGCTTCGGACTCTTTTGGTGGAACGAGTTGGCAAAAACTATTTAAATTAGAACTACCTTTAGCTAAAGGGAATATCTTTGCCGGCATTAACCAAACAATGATGTTAGCATTATCGATGGTTGTTGTTGCATCTATGATCGGAGCTCCTGGTCTTGGACAAGGCGTCTTATCTGCTGTGCAACGTTCGCAAGTAGGTAGTGGATTTGTTTATGGTATAGCGGTTGTTATTTTAGCAATTATCTTGGATCGCTTCACGCAAAAACTGAATTCGTCAAGTGCCAAAACAAGTAAAGACGCATCCACTAAAAAATCAAAACGTAATAAAATTATTGCTGGTGTCGTTATAGCAGCAGTAGTTATCGCAGGTATCGCAGTATATGCAACTAGCGGTGGTTCAGATGATGACGCCGCTGCAAATAAAGGGAATATTAATTTATCCTATGTTGAATGGGATACAGAAGTTGCTTCTACCAATGTTATGGCTCTAGTTTTAGAAGATATGGGTTATACAGTTAGTATGACGCCATTAGATAATGCGGTCAACTGGGAAGCTGTGTCCAACGGCGAATCAGATGCTACATTATCTGCTTGGCTACCTGTTACCCAAAAGCCACAATATGATCAATTCAAGGATCAAGTGGATGAATTAGGGCCTAACCTTGAAGGGGCTAATCTTGGGATCGCTGTTCCTGACTATGTGGATGCTGATTCCATTGAAGATCTAGATGATCAAATTCCTGATAAAGAGATTGTCGGTATTGAACCTGGCGCTGGTGTAGTTAACGCGGCGGAAGAAACAGTTGACACTTATGACAATTTATCCGATTGGGAAGTTACACCTACTTCTAGTGGTGCCATGACTTCACAATTGGGTAGTGCCATGCAAAATGAAGAACCAATCGCTATTACCGCTTGGTCACCGCACTGGATGTTCCAAAGATATGATTTGAACTATCTTGATGATCCTGAAGGTACGATGGGAGAAGCTGAACATATTGATACGTTAGCCCGCGAAGGACTAGAAGACGATATGCCAGAAGCTTACAGCGTATTAGATAACTTCTATTGGGAAACAGATGATATTGAGACAGTAATGTTAGCTATTGAAGAAGGTCAAGACCCTGAAGAAGCAGCTCAAGACTGGATCGATGATAACCCAGATAAAGTAGAAGAATGGACAGAGGACGCAGAATAAAGTCGTTTAAACAAAAAAAGTGGAGATCAGTTAATACTGATCTCCACTTTTTTATGTTTTTTATTCCTTATAACAAATCTAGAAAAATAAATTTCAAAACTAAGCGGGTGACGAGAATCGAACTCGCGACGGAAGCTTGGGAAGCTTCTGTTTTACCACTAAACTACACCCGCAGCAACAAAAACTATTATAATTCAAATTAAACACATACACAAGAGAAATTTGCATTATTCAAATTTTTTAAGGTCATTCGATCTAAAACAAATGACGCTTTCAGTTAACAAAACGGGGCTTATTTATTTTTTAGGCTACGTATATGAATTTCTCTACTTATCATAATTAGCGGTCTTATTAAAAGTTGAAAACTTCCAATAACAAATAGAATAGTACCGTAAAAAGTAGTTGATTCTTTAAAAAATAAAAAGCTACCTACAATAAAAAATAAAGCTAAGATTATATCGTTTACTTGGTACAACAAATTATAAAATGCGTCAATTTTTATATCATGATGGAATAGGGTGAAGGTTAATTCTTGTCGATTATTTTTTTGCATATTGAACACCTCACTGCATGATTTTACTAGTAAGTAATGAAATGTTAAAGTAGCTTGCTTTATCACTGTATAGTACAAAGCGAGTAAGTCTATTTAATTTTCATACTTTTCAGGAGTTTTCTGGTTTTGTTATTGGCTTAATGTTAATATATCAATTAACAAGATTTCGCTATCTGTAAATTAAATTTTATTTGGAGTATGGATGCTTAAGGAGGGGCCTATGAATATATTCTTTGATTTATTTTTAACTTTTAGTCGAATTGGCATATTAACCTTTGGCGGTGGTTATGCAATGCTTCCTATTCTTCAAAGAGAAGTTGTTGAGACAAAAAAATGGGCGACAGAGGAAGAACTTGTCGATTATTTTGCGATTGGTCAGACAACACCAGGAATTATTGCCGTCAATACGTCGACTTTTATTGGTCAGAAAAAAAAGGGCGCATTAGGAGGAATCGTAGCGACTCTGGGTTTTGTTTTTCCTTCCTATATTATCGTTACCTTAATTTCTATGTTTATGAGGAATTTTTCCGAATTAGCTATCATACAAAATGCTTTTGCTGGTATTCGTGTGAGTGTGTATGTTTTGATTTTAAATGCTGTTTTAAAACTTTGGAAAAATTCAATTGTAGATAAAGTAGGGATCGTCATTTTTGCTCTTATCTTTATATTATCGGTTGCTACCAGTCTATCTCCTGTATTATTCATTATTTTAGCTGGCTTTATTGGCGTAGCTGCTAAATTGCAAGAAAGGAGTCGTCATCAAGAATGATTTATCTACAACTTTTTTATGAATTTTTTAAGACTGGGTTATTTTCTGTTGGCGGTGGGCTGGCTACGATGCCTTTTTTATATGATATAGCCGATCGAACAGGTTGGTTTACCTATGGCCAGCTAGCTGATATGATTGCTATTTCTGAATCAACGCCTGGAGCAATCGGGGTTAATATGGCGACTTATGTGGGGTATTTAACGGTCGGCCCTGTGGGAGGGATTATTGCCACGGCTGGGCTTGTTTCTCCTGCCATCCTAATTATTATGATCATTGGTGGCTTTTTAACGAAATTTCGCAATAATTTTTATGTTGATGCCGTATTTTACGGATTAAGACCTGCTTCTACCGCGCTTATCGCAGCAGCTGGCTTTTCTGTTGTATGGATGGATTTATTTGATAGCTCACGACTTTTTGCAGGAGATTGGCTTGGATTTATTAACTGGCAGTCGCTTGTTTTAGCTATTGTTTTATTTTTTGTCATGAGGCACAGGCTGTTTAAAAACCTGCACCCAGTGATCTTCATTGCTTTATCTGCTCTTATTGGCATTGTTTTTCAATTTGGTTAATAAACAGATCTTATCTTTCGGCTATTTTCTTTGCTTTCTCCGTATTTTTGAAGTGGAGCTTTGCATAATGTGCTAACAGTTCAACGCCGCCCTTTTTTATAATCTTGGCTGCTTGCTTGTCTGATTGGGCTCCTGCTCCTGAAGGTAGTTCAATGCCTATTTCTTGCGATTGTTGCTTGAGTGAATTTAAAAATTCTGCCCGACAGATAATGGATGCAGCTGCGACGGCTAGATGATATTGTTCTCCTTTAGTGATAAAATAAAGGTTTTGTGTGACTGGATTTTTTTCATCCTTTAAGTACTTACGATAAGTGGACTCTTGGGCAAACTGATCAATTAAAATACCTTCAGGTTTTGTAGGATTGATTTCTTCTAATAGTCGTTGAATACACTGATTATGTAACGCCACTTTCATACGTACGGCATTATATTGCGGCTGTATCTGGTTGTACTTTTGCGGTGTAACAACGAGTTTTTGATAAGGCACAAGCCCTTTTATTTTAGGAGCGAGTTTCAAAATCTGCGAGTCATTTAGCATTTTAGAATCCTTAACTCCCAATTTTTTTAGCGGGTCTAAATGCGCTTTATCTGCGTAAACGGCACAAACGACTAAGGGTCCAAAATAACTCCCATTACCAACTTCGTCGCTGCCAATAATATTTTTTTGTGCAAAATTGGAGGGCAAGCCTGCTGATTTTTTAGTTTTTGCGGGTTGAGCCTTTTCCCATAATAAGGCTTCTTGTTCTTCGTTTGGGCCTTGAAACATCACTTTTCCTGAGTTATAGGCGGTAATAGTGATACCATCTTTTTTCGCAAAGAAACTGGCGTAAGGGATCTTACGTGAAGTAGTATAAGGTTGGTAATATTGCGCTGCTTCTTTTAATTTTTGTTTTGTTAGTTTGATAACGGTTGTTCCCATTCAGACATTTCCTCTCTAGTTTAGTGGTCTTATTTTAGCATAATGCGTATTTAATTGAAATGTAGTAAAATAAGTGCATACGTGGAAAAATTTAAAATTTTCCTTTATAATAGATAAGGTATTTTCAAGAAAAACACTGAAAATCATTGAAAGTGTTATAATAAAAACATAATGATAAAATAAGGGGAGGCTGAACAAGGTGGCAGAGCAAAAGAACCGTTTTAAAGCGGTTATTGAAGATCAAAATTATACCATTATTGGTAAAGAAAGCCCCAAGCATATGAAAATGGTAACTGAGCTTGTCAATGATCAGCTCAAAGAAATTAAAAAAATGTCTCCACAAATAGACAATGAACAAGCAGCCATTTTACTTGCTATAAACGCGGTGTCTGATCAACTAAATAAACAAGAAGAACTATTGAAATTAAAAGAAGAAAATGACGCGTTATATGAGAAAGCAAGTAAAGCAACAGAGCTGGAAAATCAAGTCCAACGCATCGAAAAAATTGAGCAAGATGCAAAAGAAGTGTTGGAAAAACAAGGACAAAAAGATGTTGAGATCAATAACCATGTAGAAGCACAACAAATTTTAAATGAAAATCGCAAGCAGAGTATTCAACAACGGGTAACTCAAGGCTAGCAGAAAGGAAGACTGAATGATTGGGTTTATAATCTTTATACTATTATTATTTTCTTTTTATAATGGTGCAAGACGAGCAACGGCCTTACAGCTGTTATACACAGGAGGTTGTATTCTTTCTTTTTTCCTTGCAATGAGCCTTTATAAAGAGTGGGGACAAAAAATAGAGCTGTATGTGCCTTATTTATCTGTATCCCCTGAAACAGATATGGTTTATTATAGTCAGGAATTATCTTTTGATCTAGATAAAGCTTACTATGCAGCAGTTGCTTTTATGGGCTGGTTAATTATCGGTTGGTTAGTAACAAAGCTTTTGATGGTCTTTGTTAGAAACCTTCGTTTTAGACGAGTACTTGAAGATGACTGGTTGGTTGCGGGGATCTTAAATACAGTGCTGATGTATATCACTATTTTATTGGTCTTAAAGGTTTTGACGATGTTACCAGTTGACGCGATCCAAAATCTATTTGATAGAAGTTTCACTGCTGATTTGATTGTCGATAAGACGCCATTTTTATCCAATATGCTTGATAAAATGTGGATAACAGACATCATTTAAACAATAGGGCAGTTTTTTGCAAATAAATGCAGAACTGCTCTATTTTCACGCTGACAGAGAAAGTGACGAGAAAGCAGGTGAAAGGAAATGCAAGAATTAAATAAAGAAATATTAGCTACATTAGAATTTAATCAAGTAAAATCACAAGTTGCACAATATTTAGTCACAGATCAAGGCAAAGAAGAATTAAAACAGTTAGTGCCAGTCAAAGACGAGCAAGTGATTACGGGTTTCTTAGAAGAAACAGATGATGCAATGAAAGTGCTTCGTCTACGTGGGGGCATCCCTATCCCTAAACTTGAAAATATCCAACCCCATATGAAAAGAATTGCGATTGGTGCTGATTTAAATGGCGTCGAACTGGCACAAATTTCACGTGTTTTATCAACCACGGCGGAAGTAGATCGCTTTTTAGCAGAATTCAAAGAAGACGAAGAGCCATTTCAACGCTTATACGCTTGGCAAGCACAATTAACAGCGCTGCCAGTGTTAAGAAAACGTCTGAAAGAGGCGATTGATGAAGATGGACGTGTAACAGATGAAGCCTCGGCGGAGTTAAAAAATATTCGTCGTAATATTACACGCAGTGAACAAAGTATCCGAGAAAATTTAGATAGTATTACTCATGGTAAACAGGCACGTTATCTTAGTGATGCCCTTGTCACAATGCGAAATGAACGTTATGTCATTCCGGTAAGACAAGAACATCGCAACGCATTTGGTGGGGTAGTCCATGATCAAAGTTCTTCAGGACAGACGCTTTTTATTGAGCCAGGTCAAGTAGTGGAATTAAATAATCGCTTACGGCAATATCAAATTGCAGAAAGAGACGAGATTGCTCGTATTTTAGCAGAACTGTCGGAAGAATTGGTTCCTAGCCGTGAAGAAATTATGCATAATGCCTATGTCATTGGAAAATTTGATTTTATGAATGCCAAAGCGCGTTTTGCTAAAGATTTGCAGGCTGTGGTTCCACTGATCAATCAAGAAAACCACGTCTATTTTAAACAAGCAAGACACCCGCTTTTAGATCAAAACAACGTGATAGCCAATGATATTATGATCGGTGAAGACTATCAAGCGGTGGTCATTACAGGGCCTAATACAGGTGGGAAAACCATCACGCTAAAAACGCTAGGCTTATTGCAATTAATGGGACAAGCAGGATTGCCAATTCCTGCTGGAGAAGATAGTCAAATGGGGATTTTTTCTGAAGTATTTGCTGATATTGGCGATGAACAATCGATCGAGCAAAATTTATCTACCTTTTCTTCTCATATGACAACGATTGTCGATGTGTTAGCTAAAGTAGATGAAAACAGCTTAGTTTTATTTGATGAACTAGGTGCTGGTACTGATCCACAAGAAGGGGCTGCTTTAGCCATTGCGATTTTGGATGATTTGGCTGCTAAACAAGCTTATGTTATGGCAACCACGCACTATCCAGAATTAAAGGCCTACGGTTATAATCGACCTAAAACGGTGAATGCATCGATGGAATTTGATGTAAATACTTTACGACCTACTTATAAGTTGTTAATCGGTGTGCCCGGACGCAGTAATGCTTTTGAAATTTCCCAACGTTTAGGTTTGAACACAACGATTATTGACTCTGCTAAGCAGATTATGAATGGTGAAAGCCAAGACTTAAACGAGATGATTACTGATTTAGAAAATCAGCGTAAGATGGCTGAAACCGAGTATTCAGAGTTGAAACATGAGGTTAGTGAAGCAGAGCAATTGCACCAAGAGTTACAAGAAGCTTATCAGTATTTTTATGAAGAAAGAGAAAATGAGCTAGCAAAAGCTCGCAGTAAAGCCAATGAAATTGTTGAGCAGGCCAAAGATGAGTCTGATAAAATTATCAGCAATCTGCGTAAAATGCAACAACAAAGCGGTCAAAAAAATGTAAAAGAAAATGAACTGATTGAAGCTAAAGGCCAATTGAATCAATTGGAGCAAGCTGAAGATCCTTTAAAAAAGAATAAAGTTTTACAAAAAGCGAAAAAAGAAAAGCAATTCAAAGCTGGCGATGGAGTGCTCGTTACACCTTATAATCAAAGAGGCGAACTTTTAGATAAGATTGGTAAAAATAAATGGCAAGTTCAGTTAGGCATTTTAAAAATGGATGTCGATGAAGAAGATTTACAAGCTGTTACCCCGCAAGAACCAGAAACGCCTAAACGACATGTATCCACGATAAATTCTGCTGGGCCTCATGTTTCCAGTCAGTTAGATCTACGGGGTAAACACTATGAAGAAGCTGTAAACGAGCTCAATCAATATTTAGACGCTGCGATTTTGGCAGGTTACCCGCAAGTGACTATCGTTCATGGAAAAGGAACAGGTGCTTTGCGTAAAGGTGTACTAAATGATTTAAAAAATCATCGCAGTGTGAAAAGTTTTGATTTTGCTCCAGCCAATCAAGGCGGAAATGGCGCAACGATAGTTAATTTTAAATAAAAAAAATTTAAGCTAAGCAATTTAGTTTGCAAGTATAGACGAAGGTGCTATACTTTGTCTATTAAAAGTGGAGGTAAGAATAAATGACACAAACAGTGACAGATAAGAATTTTAGTGTAGAAACTGAAAGTGGTTTAGTAATGATCGATTTTTGGGCAACTTGGTGTGGCCCTTGTAGAATGCAAGCACCTATTTTAGAACAAGTCGAAGAAGAATACGACGAAGATGAATTTCGCGTAGTAAAAATTGACGTCGACGAAAACCCAGAAGTACCTGCTAGTTTTGGTATTTTAAGTATTCCGACATTGATTCTAAAAAAAGATGGAGAAGTTGTGGATAAAGCCATTGGTGTACAAACGAAAGACCAATTAGAAACCATGATTGCTTCTCATATGTAAAAATAATCTGGTTAAAAAGCTTCAGACGTTGCTCTGAAGCTTTTTTTCTACAAAAAATCCAATGAAAAGAAACTTCTTTATATGTTATACTCTAAAAAAGCGATTAAAAAAGGGGCGAGTGCTGTGAAAAAGAAAAAAATCTGGATTAAAGGCGGTATCCTTGGTTTAGGTTTGGCAAGTTATTTGTTGTTTAAAAGTGAGCCAGAAACCATTGTATTAAAAGAAGCTGTACCAGAAAAAGTGACAACAACAAGCTTAGAGTCAGTGACTCAAGAAGATATTTATTTGATCGCTAGTGATGGATTGCCGCTTGCACTCACCGTGATCCAACCGGAAAATCAGCCTGTAAAGGCAGTGGTACAAGTTGTTCATGGATTATTGGAACATCGATTACGCTACAGTGGGCTTGCCTCGTTTTTAGCCCGCAATGGTTTTGCGGTTATTTTAAGTGATAGCCGTGGTCATGGAGATTCTATTGATGAAAAGAATCCTTTAGGGCAAATGCCTAGTGTGAAACGAATGCTGGATGATCAGCTGAAAATTACGCGATTTATCAATGAACACTTTACCAACTCACCCGTTTACTTGTATGGTCATTCTTATGGTTCGGTATTAGCACGCTTATATCTACAAAAAAATGATCAGAAAATTGCTAAATTATTAATGACAGGCACTGTACAATACGAGAAAAAAGCAAAGTACGGTGTTGTTATTGCGCTTTTAGCCGATTTATTTGCTGGTAAGCAAAATTTTTCTTGGGTTATAAAAAAGCTAAGTAATTTTGGGTCAACGGATAAAACTTGGCTGACAAATGATGAAGTACAAGTAGAAAAAGTCTTACGTGATCCGCGGATGTTACCCGGTTATAATAATATTGGCGTAACAACGATTTGGGAAGGTGTTCGTCGGTTAAAAGACGTTAGCTTGTTTGCTTGCCAAAATCCTGAGTTACCGATTTTGAGTATCACGGGTGCAGAAGATGTAGCCATTACTGGTGGCAGAAAAGGATTAATCGATACCCAAAGAACATTGCGCACCATTGGCTATCAAAATGTTGAGATGATCAATTTTCCTAAAATGAAGCATGAAGTCATTAATGAAATCAATCAAGAACAAGTCTATCAAACAATTTTAGATTTTTTTAATAGATAAAAAGCTCTGCAGTCTTTAAAAACTGCAGAGCTGGGTGTTTGTTCATTTATCTTCTTTAATTACTTCAATTTTGTAACCATCTGGGTCTTTAATAAAATAGTAAGAAGGAGGGGTGCCTGGCAGTCCTTTTAGATCAGTTACATCAAAACCTTCCGCTGCATGTTTGTCATGTAGCGCTTGGACATCTTCAGTCGCAATTGCGATGTGTCCATAACCATCACCTAAATCATAGGGTTCAACTTGGTCATAATTGTAGGTTAGTTCTAGTTCGTAATCATCATTTGGTAATGATAGATAAACGAGCGTAAACTCGCCTTCTGGAAAATCTCTGCGGCTATTTTCTGTAAAGCCAAAAGCACTTTCGTAAAATTCGATCGAAGCGTTTAGATCTTTTACACGTACACATGTATGTGCCATTCTCATTGTTTTTATCATCCTTTCAGTTGAGATAAATGTATTATAACATATTGTATTTTTTTACTTAAGTTCTATATAAAAAAAGAGAATAAAACTTGTTTCTTTTTGTGAAATCGAGTAAAATGCAAAGAAAACGATTGACGGAGGTTGCGATGAAAGAAGCTGTTTTTGGTAAAAAAGAAGAGGGGAAAAATTATAAAGCTCGTTATGGTGCTTATATTGTCATTTGTCGTCATGAAAAAAAAGAAGTGATTTTAGTTCAAGCTCCTAATGGGGCTTTCTTTTTACCCGGTGGAGAAATTGAAAAAGGGGAAACACACGCTGCAACGATAGCACGTGAAATGTTAGAAGAAGTGGGTTTTCGTGTGCAAATTGGTGCTTATTTGGGAGAAGCCAAAGAGTATTTTTATTCTAGCCATCGAGATACCTACTTTGCTCACCCAGGTTATTTTTACGTTGCCGATCAATGGGAAAAAGTTGCCGACCCCACTGAAAAAACCAATCAGCTTCACTGGGTGACGCCAGACGACGCCATGCTTTTACTAAAAAGAGGAAGTCATCGTTGGGCATTACAAAAGTGGATGAAACAAAATAATTTGTAGATTAAAAAAAGAGACTGGATTGCAATAACCAGCCTCTTTTTTTAGATTAGTTCGCCGTTATGAATATGCGAAGCAAATAGGCGATAAGTATCACCAAACAGATCATAATCATTTTGTAATCGTTGATCGATCATTTCTTTAGGAAAATAAAAACGATGATCTCCTTGTTCTTGTCCTGCGAGAGCAGAAACTAGTTGGCTAACTTTTGATAATTCGGTTAAAGTACCATCATTTTGTTGTAATTCAATCTGTGTCCGATGTTTTTCTAATTTAGGTTGATAGAAATCATAAGGTAAATCATAACTAGAGTTAAACGCAGTATAATAGGTAGGATTAAAGCCCGCTTTTTCTACAATTTGTTGCATATTAGAAATTAGTTTGTCTTGAGTTTCTGGTGTAAACCGGCAAGATTTTAAAGGCTTACGATTTAAGAAACGTTGGGAGAGGTCACTTAAAATCGGGTCACTTGTCTCCGTCCAAAGATTAAATGCGGTATTTAACACCCCATCATCTAAACGCAAATAGTCTTTTAAAGAGAATTTTTCTTTAAAAAAAGGAACCAGCAATTGGGCACTACTTCGCAACATAGACGCTTCTTGTGGGAAAAGTTCATGCGCACGATTTAATAAATGTTCTAAGATAACTTCCATCCCACGCGAACTCGGGTGAAAATAAACTTGGATATACATTTGGTATCTTGAGACAATGTAGTCTTCTACGGCATGCATTCCATCCATGGAAAAGACAATCCCACTTTTACAAGGTCGAATCATCCGTAAAATCCTCGTTAAGTCAAATGTCCCATATTTTGTTCCAGTAAAATAAGCATCACGTAACAAATAATCCATGCGATCGGCATCAATTTGGCTAGAAATCATCTGCACTACTTGAGGATTAGGATACGTTTTTGTGATAACACTAGCAACTTTTTCTGGGAAACCTGCTTCAACATTGTTTAATATTTGATAGACTTCTGTCTCTGGAGAAGTAATAATAGCCACAGTGATCTCTTCATGATCTGTATGAAAAATTCGTTCAAAAGTGTGCGAATAAGGACCGTGGCCTACGTCATGTAACAGCGCTGCGCACAAAGTGGCCAAACGTTGCGAATCATCCCAGCCGTCTTCCCCCATTTTTTCTACGGAGTAATTTTGTTGGAATATATTACAAATTCGACGACTAATTTCATAGACGCCTAGAGAATGCGAAAAGCGACTATGCTCAGCTCCATGAAACGTAAAAGAAGAAGTACCTAGTTGTTTGATGCGACGTAGGCGTTGCACTTCTTTGGAGTTAATCAAATCAAGGATGACTTGATGATTGATATGAATGTAATTATGGACCGGATCGCGAAAAACTTTTTCGATCGGCAGTGTCTGGTACTTATAAGGTAGAGACATTATTAAGCTCCTCTAATTGTTTATTTCGTTGTTTCATATTGCTCATTTTTTTCTCAAATTGTGTACTTTGTTCTTTTTCTTTTATCCAATCTAGGGCATTTTGTGCAGGTTCGTCAATATTCAAGGCTTGCAAGAAGCGATTTTTTACGGTTTGAATAGTGAGATCTTGATCTAATACTTCTGAAAGTGTCGTCATGGTGGCTGGCCAAACGTCTGGATAACCGTTCTTACCATAGTTTTCTGTTAAACTTTTTTGATAAAATTCTCGTACGGTTTCGCCTCGTTGGTTCTGATCACCAAACACGCTCAAATACATCATCACCGCGATCCCTTCTTTCACTCGACGTTGCGCAATGCCTGCGATTTTCCTGCCATTTACACTTAAATCAAATTTTCCGGGACAATAAGAATGGCTAATTTCATATGCCTGGATAGATAACTCAGGAAAAGCCTTTTGTATCAATGACAGCATTTTTTCATAAGATTGGTCAATGGAAACTTGCTCTTTGGGGAAAATCCAAGAGATATTTAACACACCTTCATCAGAAATAACACCTAATCCACCAGCATTTCGTATCACTGGTTCATAGCCATTTTTTCTAATCGTATGGATGCCTGCAGATAAATCGTCAACACGTGTGTCCTTCATTCCTAGTATAAATGTCTTTTCAAACTGCCAAAAATGAAGCAAGTTTTTATTTGTTTTTCCTGCAGTTTCTGTCAAAACATCTGTTAGAGCGAAGGGTATCATAGCGGTTTTACTAGTAAAAATTTTTTGGTCAAGTAATATTTTTCTCATTTTCTAAGTCCTTTTTTAGTTATATCCTTATTATATACTACAAAAAGAGATCAGCAAACGGATGAGGAAACTTTTGTTTATTATTTAACTAGTGAATGAATAGCGTGTGGATGTTTTAATGTTTGTTCACGCTCTTTCTTTTTATAAATGAGTTCATTGACAAATTGTAAAAAATGTGAAAAATGGAAGAATAGAGGGTAAGTACCATTCAGGTGGTACTTACTGATTTGTTGTAAAAGTGAGGAGAGAAGAAATGGATTTATCAAAAGGCGTTCCTGTATCGATCCATTTAAAGACAGAAGTTAACCAAGATGGCGAACAAGAAGAATTTTTGTTTGATATCAAGGGACAAGTCATTCGAATGAACAATACACTTTATATTCGTTATAAGGAAGAACAAGAAGACGGCTCAGAACCGGTTTCTGTGACAATGAAAGTTCTTCCTGACGGATCGGTTCAACTAATGCGCGCAGGAGAAATGCGCATGCGTTTGAAATTTAGTTATCATGAGCAGTTTGAAACAAGTTATCAAACGCCTTATGGTGTTATTTTTTTTAGTACGTATACCAAAGATTTGCATTTCAGTTTAACGGACCGACCAACAGCAGGAAAAATTACAATTGCGTATGATTTATTTATGGCAGAGCAAAAAATAGGCAGCTACGATTTATTACTGGAATTTTCTGCCTAGTTTTTTATAAAACTTTTATATAAAATTGCTTTTTTTAAAACAATTTTGTATGATTGACTTTAGATTTGAAAGGACGTGTCCTGTTTGGAAATTAATGTATTTGAAAATGTAAATAAAAGTGATCTATCAATGATTGAAGTGGCTCATGCTATTTTAGAACAAAAAGGCGAAGTAATGGATTTTTCTGATATCGTTAATGCTACGCAAGAATATTTAGATATACCAGATAGCCAAATTCGGTCTTCTTTAGCTCAGTTTTATACAGATTTGAACACAGATGGAAGTTTTATTTCATTAGGTGAAAATCGTTGGGGCTTGCGTTCATGGTATGCGATTGATTCAATCAATGAAGAAGTGACTCATGGTCTGGAAGATGAAGATGAAACGAGACGTCGTAAACCTAATAAAGTAAATGCCTTTAGCAGTGGGGATCAAGATGTCATTGATTATAATGATGATGATCCAGAAGATGCTGATTTGGCTACAACAGCTGACGATGACGATCTGTTTGATGACGATGATGACGACGAAGAAATCGCTGAATACAATTCAGACTTACAAGAAATCGGCGCCAATACAGATAATGACGATGACGAAGAAGAACTGCCTGGCAATATTGAAGAAGACTTGTCCGTTGTGGACGATGACGAAGAAGAAACTGACGACAATGAAGATGAAGAACAAATCTAAAGTTTGTTTGTTTTTGTAAAAAGAGTGTTAAGAGATCTTTTTTATCTCTTAACACTCTTTTTAACTAGCTAGGAAAAACTAATCGAAATCATTTTAAATGAAAAATAAGTTGAAAAAGAACAAGAAAATTGCACATAAAAGTTTGACTTTTTCCTGTTAAGTTTTTTATGATTTAAGTTAGTGACGTTAAAGTGCTTTAGATATACACCGTTACTAAAAATCATTTATGACAATGTGGAGGTATTTACATATGTTAACTATCCAAGAACTTAAGAGTGATTCATTATCATTTAACGATGCAAAAAAAATCTATTTAAATTCTTTTCCCCAAAAAGAACAAATCCCTTATGAAATATTAAAAAATAATATTGCCCTAGGCAAAGCAAAATTTTCGGGCATTTTTTCTGATTCACAATTAGTAGGGATTGTTTACTATACCAAATATGAAAACCTTGTATATATCTTTTATTTCGCGATAGATTCTACTATTCAATCTAAAGGTTATGGCAGAGAAGCAATAAAAACGATCCAAAGATATTTTGCTAATGATAAAATCATTTTATTAGTAGAAGAAGTAAGCGATGACGCAGAAAATAAAGAGCAAAGAGAAAAAAGAAAGCAATTTTACTTGCGAAATGGTTTTGTCGCCAGTGGTAAAATTATGACAGAAGGCGGCGTTAGATATGAAATGTTGCATTCCAAAAACGCTGATGTTTCCGTAGCGGAGTATAAAAAAGTGACTGACCATTTCTTTGAAGATAACTCTTATGATAGAGAAAATCAAAATGCTATTTAAATATAAAAGCAAGGAATTAAGATAGGTTCTCTCTACCTTAATTTCTTGCTTTTTTTATCCTATGAAACAATCCTACCATAAAATAACGGCTCTACTCTCATTTTAAATAAATGAGAGTAGAGCCATTAAAATCAGTAAGCCAACTACAATTTTGCTATTTTACCTTGTATAAAGTATACTGGAATCAGTTACATGAACGCACCCTAAGGGAATCGAACCCCTGTCTCAAGAACCGGAATCTTGTGTGATATCCACTACACTAAGGGTGCTTATCTACCTTACATAGTTTAGCGAATTTTAAGAAAAAACACAAGGGGTAATTAAAATGAAATTTGAACAACAATTTTCACAACAACAAAAGCAAACACAGAAACTAGCGATGACACAAAAGTTACAACAATCGATCCAAATTTTACAATATAACACGGAAGATCTGGTTGACTTTATCGATAATCAAGCTTTAGAAAACCCTTTATTAGAAGTTAACCCGCCATCGTATTCCTCTAGTAGCTATGCTAAACCAGGGAAAACTTCTGGTGAAGAAACGAATTATCTTAGTCAAATCCCTGATAATTCTGTTTCTTTGTTTGAGCATTTAATTGACCAAGTTCATTTAAACTATCGTGATACTTATTTACGGCAGTTAGTTTTGTATCTCGTTGAATATATTGACCTAAATGGTTTTTTACAAATAACGCTAGAAGAAGCTGCAGAAAAGACAGGGGGCTCTGCGATCCAGCTGTTAGATGCATTAACGTTAATTCAGCAGTTAGACCCAGCTGGAGTAGGGGCACGTAACTTACAAGAATGCTTGATGTTACAAACTGAGCGAGATAATGCTGCGCCTCATTTAGCTTATGTTGTGTTAGAAGAAATGTTTGAAGAATTAGTCGCTCGTAAATGGGAAAAGATTGCAAAAAAATTCGATGTTTCACTTAGCGATGTACAAGAAATTTTTGATTATATACAAAATCTAACACCGACGCCTGGAGCCGTTTACGGGTCTACAGAAGGATTATTTATTATTCCGGATTTGACAGTAAAAATAAGTGAGCAAGAAGTCAAAGTACTATCGAATCGGAAAAGCGTTCCGCAAATTAAATTTCAACAAAATTATTTTGAACGGATGAAACAAAGCCAAGACCCAGAAGTGCTCAAATATTTGAAAGAGAAGCAACAAGATTACGAGTGGCTCAAAAAAACCATGCAACAGCGTGGCGATACAATTTATCGTGTAGGTAAAGCCATTGTTGAACGACAAAAGGCATTCTTTTTAAATAAAGAGCGCCCGCTTAAGCCTCTAACCTTAATGGACATTGCAGAAAAGTTGGGCATTCATGAATCAACAGTTAGCCGTGCTGTCAATGGCAAATATCTAGAAACTGTTTTTGGTGTATTTGAATTAAAATCCTTTTTTAGTAAAAAGATTGGAGCAGGAACTGATAAAAGTTCTTCTAATGACGCCAAACACTTATTACAACAAATTGTTGACCAAGAAGATAAAAGAAAGCCCTTATCTGATCAGAAATTAACTGACCTTATGAAAGAAAAAGGAGTGACTGTTTCCCGACGGACAGTTGCTAAATACCGCGATGCCTTAAATATCGCTGGTTCTTCGAAGCGGAAACGATACGATTGAGTAAAAAGCCTTCTGTTAAAACAGGGGGTTTTCGTTTTAAGAAACAATAGGAGGCTTATAGTGGTGAGGAAAAAATAAGATGCTATTTTTAATTAGAGCGTGATAGCTACTAATGAAAATTGGGAAAACTAGAGTAGGATCAGGAAAGTGACCCTAGAAATTGGGAAGATTAGGGTAGGATCAGGAAAGTGACTCTAGAATTAGGAAAAACTAGAGTAAGTTCAGAAATCGTCCTCTCCCTCTGTCCTTCCAAATATGAGGAGCTAATCCTATTCCAGTCCTTCTTTCTGACTAGCGTCTCCTAATGTTGAATGGTTGTAAGCTTATGTAAAACACACCTTTATAACTTAAAACTTTAAAACGGTCGTTAGTTGCTAAACAAGGAAGAAAATGATAGTATAGGACACGTAAGGAATCAAGTTTATGTGCGAGTTTGCTTTTTTTTGCAATAAACGGGTCGTTTTGAGTCTATATTGGTCGGTAAGCGTCCACGGAGGGATCGTATGCTTAATGAACTACAACTGATCGAAGCAGTCGCTCCTGAAATATTACAGGTACTACAAGAAAGGTACCGTGTTTTACAAAGCATCTATTGGATGCAACCGATCGGGCGTAGAAATCTTGCTGAAAGTTTAGTCCTAACGGAACGTGTATTGCGAACGGAAACAGACTTGTTAAAAAAACTTGGATTAATCGCCACTTCTAATAGCGGGATGCGCTTGACAGAAAAGGGCGAAGAAGTCTATGAAAGCTTAGGCGAAACGATGGATCAGCTTTTTGGTATGCAGCAAAATGAAAGACGAGTAGCTGAAAGTTTCGGCATTGCTCGTTGTATCATTGTAAATGGCGATGCGGATCAGCAGCAAAAGGTAGTCGAAGAATTTGGCCGTTTGTTAGATGAAGCATTGCATAATTGTTTGCCTAATGGTGAAAACATCATTGCTGTTATGGGAGGCACCACGATGGCACGCGCTGCTAGACAGTTAACAAATTTGAAAAGTGCCAAACGGCAAAACTTATTTGTGCCTGCTAGAGGCGGAATTGGTGAAGCAGTGAATCTGCAAGCAAATTCCGTGAGTGCTGAAATGGCTGCGCGTTCGAATGGTACGTACCGGGCGCTTTTTGTCCCGGAACAATTAAGTACTGTTACTTATGATTCATTGTTAAAAGAGCCTACAATCGTAGATGTTCTTAACTTGATCAACCAAGCTAATTGCGTAGTTCACAGCATAGGTCGTGCTTTGCATATGGCGGCCCGTCGTAAAATGACTGAAGAAGAAATTCTTATGCTGAAGCAAAAAAATGCAGTAGCGGAATCTTTTGGCTATTTTTTCGATGAAGATGGCAAAGTAGTTTACAAAATTCCTAGGGTTGGTCTACAATTAAAAGATGTAAGGAGCATTCCTTATATATTTGCTGTTGCCGGAGGAAAAAGTAAGGCAAAAGCGATTCGGGCGTATTTAAAAAATGCGCCGCAACAAACGTGGCTCATCACGGATGAAGCCGCATCAAATGAGGTTTTAAAAGGGGTAACCCTTTAAAATAAATTTTAGGTTTTCATAAGGAGGAAATCACATTATGTCAACAAAAGTAGCTATTAATGGTTTTGGACGTATTGGACGTTTAGCTTTACGCCGTATTTTAGAAGCAAGTGATGAGTTAGAAGTAGTCGCAGTTAACGACTTAACAGATAACGAAGACTTGGCTTATCTTTTGAAATATGATACAGCTCAAGGACGTTTCCCATACAGCGTGGAAGTTAAAGAAGATGCCTTAGTTGTCAACGGCAAAGAAATCAAAGCTTACGATGAAAAAGACCCTAGTCAATTGCCTTGGAGCAAATTAGGTGTTGATTTAGTATTAGAATGTACTGGTTTATTTACAGATGCAGCAAAAGCGCATGCTCACATTGATGCTGGTGCGAAAAAAGTGTTGCTTTCAGGTCCAGCAAAATCACAAGAAACAAAACTAATTGTTTATGGTGTAAACCATGAAACAGTTACTGCAAAAGATGAAATTATTTCCGCTGCATCATGTACTACAAACTGCTTAGCGCCCGTAGTTAAAGTATTGAATGACAAATTTGGCCTTGACCGTGCGTTAATGACAACTGTTCACTCATATACTTCTACCCAAAACTTGCAAGATGCTCCAGGTGGACGTAAAAGCCGTGCAGGCGCTGCTAACATCATCCCTGCAACAACAGGCGCAGCTAAAGCCGTTGGTAAAGTTATTCCAGAAATCGAAGGTCGTGTTGACGGTACTGCTTTGCGTGTACCAACAATTACTGGTTCAATCACTAACTTGTATGGTGTATTGAATCAAAAAGTATCCGTTGATCAAGTTAATGCTGCAATGAAAGAAGCTTCATCAGACGCATTTGCTTATGTAGAAGATGAAATTGTTTCTTCTGATGTTATCGGCGATAGTGCTGGTTCTCTTTTTGACGCTACACAAACCGCTGTTATGGAAGGCGAAAGTGGCGAACAATTAGTTAAAGCTGTCGCTTGGTACGATAACGAATACGGCTTTACTTCAAACATGATCCGTACGTTAGAATATTTTGCAACAACTTTATAATCCGTTGTTGAATAAATTCACTTGCTAATATGATTCATTTGAATTTAAGATATAAAAGCGGGGAAGCGACGCGCTTCTCCGCTTTTTTAAAAAGAAAAACGATATTTAGGAGGGCAGAGCTATGGCTAAAAAAACAGTCGAAGATATTGATTTAAAAGGGAAAAAAGTATTGGTACGGGCGGACTTTAATGTACCGGTGAGTGATGGTGCCATTACAGATGATACCCGGATCAAAGCGGCACTTCCAACCATTAAGTATGTAACTCAACATGGTGGTAAAACCATTTTGCTTTCACATTTAGGCCGAGTAAAAACGGAAGAAGATAAAGAAGGGCAATCCTTAGCTCCGGTTGCCAAACGTTTAGGTGAACTTTTGGATAGGGATGTAACGTTTGTTTCTGAAACACACGGAGAAGACTTAGAAAAAGCAATCGCTGATATGCAAGACGGAGAAATTGTCGTTTTAGAAAACACCCGTTTTGAAGATGTTGATGGCAAAAAAGAAAGTAAAAACGATCCTGAATTAGGTAAATACTGGGCTTCTTTAGCTGACGTATTTGTTAATGATGCATTTGGAACGGCTCATCGTTCTCATGCTTCAAATGTAGGGATTGCTTCTACTGGTATCCCAACTGTGGCTGGATTTTTGATGGAAAAAGAAATCAAATTTATCGGCGAAGCAGTGGATGATCCTAAACGCCCGATGATTGCTATTTTAGGCGGAGCGAAGGTTTCTGATAAAATTGGTGTCATCGAAAACTTGATTGAAAAAGCAGACAAAATTTTAATCGGTGGTGGTATGACTTATACTTTCTATAAAGCCAAAGGTGAGGATATTGGAAACTCTATGGTGGAAGAAGATAAAGTTGAATTAGCTAAATCCTTGATTGAAAAAGCTGGCGATAAGTTAGTTCTACCTGTTGATTCAGTAACCGCCAAAGAATTCTCAAATGATGTAGCCACTGAGACACATGAAGGTCCTATTCCTGAAGGCCAAATGGGATTAGATATTGGACCAAAAACAGTGGAAGCATTTAGTGATATCTTAAAAGACGCGAAAACGGTTGTTTGGAATGGACCTATGGGCGTATTTGAAATGTCTAATTTTGCTAAAGGTACTATTGGTATTTGTGAAGCTATTGCTAACTTGCAAGGTGCTAACACGATCATTGGTGGCGGTGACTCTGCTGCAGCTGCTGAAAGTCTAGGCTTTGCTGATAAATTTACGCATATCTCAACTGGTGGCGGCGCCAGCCTTGAATTATTAGAGGGTAAAACTTTACCAGGCTTGGCAGCCATTAATGATAAATAAACCGAATTTGTTAAATGAAAAGAAATGTACTTTAACTGATTACTAGGTTCAATAAAGGAGTGTTCGAATATGCGCAAACCAATTATTGCGGGAAACTGGAAAATGAACTTAACGGCAAAAGAAGCTAAAGACTTTGCTGAAGCCGTAAAAAATAAGATCCCTTCAAGCAATGAAGTGGATTCTGTTGTAGGTGCTCCAGCTTTGTTTTTAGAAACTTTGGTAAATGAAGCCAAGGGTACTGAACTACAAATCTCTGCTCAAAATAGCTATTTTGAAAATTCTGGTGCATTTACTGGAGAAACTTCTCCATATGCTCTAGCAGATTTAGGCGTTGATTATGTCATCATTGGCCATTCAGAACGACGGGAATATTTCCATGAAACCGATGATGAAATTAATAAAAAAGCGAAGGCTATTTTTGATAACGGCATGACTCCTATTCTTTGCTGTGGAGAAACTTTAGAAACTTATGAAGCAGGAAAAACAAATGAATGGATCGAAGGCCAAATTAATAAAGATCTAGCTGGACTAACCAAAGAGCAAGTGGCTAATATGGTTATTGCTTACGAACCTATTTGGGCAATTGGTACAGGTAAATCAGCGGACGCTAAAATCGCAGATGAAATCTGCGGTGTTGTACGTAAAAAAGTAGCAGATCTATACGGAACAGATACTGCTGAAAAAGTACGTATCCAATACGGCGGCTCAGTAAAACCAGAAAACATTGCTGAATATATGGCCAAAGAAAATGTCGATGGCGCATTGGTTGGCGGTGCTAGCTTGAAAGCTGACTCATTCTTAGACTTGGTCGAAGCTGCGAAATAAAGCAAGATTTATTTGCAGGACTAGAAAAAATTTTTTTAAATAAAGTAATCGCAAGGGATGGCCCTTATGATAAAATAAATCTAAAAGGAGAGACAAACTTATGTCAATTATTTCTGATGTTTATGCGCGCGAAGTTTTAGATTCTCGCGGGAACCCAACAGTTGAGGTTGAAGTATTTACAGAATCTGGTGCTTTCGGACGGGGAATAGTACCTTCTGGCGCTTCAACAGGTGAACACGAAGCTGTCGAACTACGTGATGGCGAAAAAAATCGTTACGGAGGCAAGGGCGTAACCAAGGCTGTGGATAATGTAAATAACGTACTTGCTGATGCAGTTATTGGTTTTGATGTTCGTGACCAAACCGCTATCGATAAAGCGATGATCGCCGTTGATGGAACGCCTAACAAAGGCAAACTAGGCGCTAATGCTATTCTTGGAGTATCGCTTGCTGTTGCACGTGCAGCTGCAGATTATTTAGAAATTCCTTTGTATCACTACTTAGGTGGTTTCAATAGTAAAGTATTGCCCACACCTATGATGAATATCGTTAATGGTGGTTCACATTCTGATGCACCTGTTGCTTTCCAAGAATTCATGATTTTACCTGTAGGTGCGAAAACTTTCCGTGAAGCTTTGCGTTGGGGCGCAGAAACTTTCCATGCTTTGAAAAGTTTGTTAAGTGAACGTGGATTAGAAACAGGTGTTGGCGATGAAGGTGGTTTCGCTCCTCGCTTTGAAGGAACTGAAGATGCTATCGAAACAATCGTTGCAGCCATTGAAAAAGCTGGCTTAACACCAGGTAAAGATGTTTACCTAGGCCTTGATGTCGCTGCTTCTGAATTTTATGAAGACGGCGTTTACGATTATACAAAATTTGAAGGCCCTAATGGTGCAAAACGTTCTGCTGCCGAACAAGCAGATTATGTTGAAGAATTAGTTAACAAATATCCACTTCTTACAGTTGAAGATGGCATGGACGAAAATGACTGGGATGGTTGGAAATTACTTACAGACCGTCTAGGTGATAAAGTTCAATTAGTCGGCGATGATTTGTTTGTAACAAATACTGAAATTTTGCAAAAAGGAATTGACATGGGCGTTTCCAATTCAATTTTGATTAAAGTAAATCAAATTGGTACCCTTACAGAAACCTTTGATGCGATTGAAATGGCCAAAGAAGCGGGCTATACAGCAGTTGTTTCTCACCGTTCTGGTGAAACAGAAGATACGACAATTTCTGATATTGCTGTAGCTACCAATGCTGGTCAAATCAAGGCTGGTTCTATGTCACGTACAGACCGTATTGCAAAATACAATCAATTACTAAGAATTGAAGACCAATTAGGCGAAGTTGCACAATTTAATGGGCTAAAAAGCTTTTACAATTTAAAAGATAAATAAACTTATTTAGTCATTAGAGGAGTACCTTTTCTATGTTGATAATTTTTAACATAGGAAAGGTACTTTTTTATTTTATAAAAAATTGAAATTATGTCCTGTAACTCAATTTAGGACAAAACATCAGTTAACTTATGTTCTAATGAAACAATTAGATTCTCATGCAAACATACTGGTCATCTATTAAAAATTATGCTAAAGTGTACTAGACGATGTCAGAAGAAGGCGAGGGATATAGCTTGTACAATCTTATATTAACTACAGTAATAGTACTTTCTGTCATTTTGGTAATTACAATTATGCTACAACCAAGTAAACAAAATAGTGCAGCTAGCGCTTTTACCGGTGGCGCTGACAATCTTTTTGGTAAACAAAAAGCAAGAGGCTTTGAAGCGGTCATGAAACGTTCAACTGCGATACTAGGTACGATTTGGATGATTTTGTTATTTGTCTTAGTATTATTATCTTCTCAATAGAAAATAGCTAGCAAAGAGTTTGGGTGTTGTTCTCAAACTCTTTTTTTGTGGTAGAATGAAAGCGAAGAGGTGTTAATCAGTGCAAATAAATTTACCCAAACCATTATTTGAGGAACACGGCAAAAAAGCGGTTATATTATTGCATGCTTATTCAGGCAGTCCGAATGACGTGCGTATGCTTTGCCGCTTTTTAGAAAAGGTCAATTATACCATATATTCACCGATGTTTAGTGGACATGGAACAATGGATCCACAAGATATCTTAGAGCAAAAAGTGAGTTCTTGGTTCCAAGATACACAAAATGCTATTGATCGTTTAAAAGCAAAAGGATATAAACAGTTAACTGTATTTGGTTTATCAATGGGTGGTATTATGGCAATGGACGCATTAACCCAAAAAGATCCAACCATTATCGGTGGTGGGTGCTTTTGCTCGCCGATATTTAAAACCGACACGAATGTGCCAGAAAACTTTTATCGCTATGCTAAAGGAGTTTTAAGTTATGCGGACTTGTCGGCAGAAGAATTAGATAAGCGTTTAACGCGTATCGCTCAAGATTCAAAAGAACAATTAAAAGAAATAGAAAATTTTTCAGAAAGTGTTAGTGAAAAAGTAAGCACAATCAAAAAGCCCGTTTTTTTGGCACAAGCTGGTCAAGATCAGATGATTGATGCTTCGACTGTTTTTAAAACAGCGCAGGCACTAGAGCAAACCAAAACAACGCTGCAATGGTATCCTGAAAGTGACCATGTAGTCACTATAGGGCCGGAAAGAAAACAGTTTGAAAAAGATGTATTAGCTTATCTGGAAAGTTTACCCTGGAATGAGGAATGAATATGAAAGAGACGATAAAAACTAAAGTTTTGCACTTTATGGAAGAGAGTTCTAAAAAAAGTTTTTCGATGGAAGAAATTGCTGAAAACTTAGGACTAACCAAAAGTAATGATTTTAAAACGTTAGTGCAGACAGTAGCCACGATGGAAAGAGAACAGCTGGTTGCCTTTAATAAAAAAGGAAAAGTAAAACTCCCTGCTAAGCAGACCTTAGTTGAAGGGACTTTTCGTGCAAATGAGCGTGGCTTTGGTTTTGTAACGATTGATCCAGAAGAAGACGACGTGTATATCGGAAAAGAAAATACAGGTTATGCGATGGATGGAGATCTGGTCGCAATTGATATCATAAAACCGGCAGATCCTGCTGATGAACTGGGCGCAGAAGGTCGTGTAGTAGAAATACGACAAAGAAAAATAACCCAAGTGGTTGGCGAGTTTCATTTGTTTTCTGAAGAAGAAATTGCAGAAACAGATCTGTACGGGGTGATTCGACCTAAAGATAAAAAATTAGCTGGTTTTAAAGTATTGGTTTCAGCTGTAGGTATTCGTCCGGTGGAGGGCAATATCGTCAGCGCAGAAATTACTCATTATCCCGAAAAAGGCTATGCTGATAGTCTGGAAGGGATCGTAAAAAATATTATTGGTCATAAAGATGAGCCGGGTATGGATATCCTATCAGTATTAGCGGCGCATGATGTCCCGACAGAATTTTCTGAAGAAGCGCTTGAACAAGCTAATCAAGTACCTGATTCGATTGACCCTAAAGACTACCCTGAACGTAAAAACCGACAAGACCAAACAATTGTAACCATTGACGATGAATCAGCTAAGGACTTAGATGATGCTGTTTCAGTAAAAAAATTAGACAATGGTCATTTCTTTTTGGCTGTGCATATCGCTGATGTGTCTAATTATGTGACTGAAAATAGCCCATTAGATAAAGAAGCTTTTGAGCGGGGAACAAGTGTCTATTTAACGGATCGAGTGGTTCCTATGCTTCCACAACGTTTATCAAATGGGATTTGTTCGTTAAATCCTCAGGTCCCAAGACTTGCAATGAGTTGTGAAATGGAAGTTGACAAAGAAGGGACTGTTGTTTCTTATGATATTTTCCCAAGTGTTATCCAAACCAATGCTAGAATGACTTATACTGCTATCAATGAAATTCTAGAAGATGAAAATTCAGCGACTATGGAACAATATAAGGACCTTGTGTCAATGTTTCAATCGATGAAAGAATTACATGAATGTTTAGAAGCCATGCGTAGTAAGCGTGGTGCTTTGACTTTTGAAGATGACGAAGCCCAAGTAGTTGTTGATGATAGTGGCCATCCTTTAGATATTGTTTTAAGACAAAGAGGTGTTGGCGAGCGCATGATCGAGTCATTTATGCTTTGTGCCAATGAAACGGTTGCTAAACACTATCAACAGTTAAACTTCCCATTTATTTACCGAATTCATGAAGAACCTAAAGAAGAAAAACTTCAGCAATTTTTTGATTTTGCAGCAACTTTAGGTATTTTAGTCAAGAATAAAAAGAGTAGCGTTAGTCCCAAAGATTTACAAGCAGTCGTGGAAAATGCGGCGGAAAAACCTGAAAGCAGAGTCATTAATACGATGCTTTTAAGGAGTATGCAGCAAGCGCGCTACTCAGAAGAAAACGTGGGGCACTACGGACTGGCAGCAGAATATTATACTCATTTTACTTCACCTATTCGTCGTTATCCAGATTTATTAGTGCACCGCTTGATCCGTTCGTATAGTGAAGATAAGTCAAAAGCCAATCAAGCGCAGTGGGCTAAAAAAATTCCTGAAATCGCCCAACATAGTTCTGATATGGAACGACGGGCCGTTGAATGTGAACGCGATGTTGATTCAATGAAAAAAGCAGAATATATGCAAGATCACATCGATGAAGTGTTCGAAGGCGTGATTAGTTCTGTAGTTAAGTTTGGCTTTTTCGTGGAATTGTCTAATACTATTGAAGGGCTTATTCACGTGAGTGAGCTAAAAAATGATTATTTCCAATTTATTGAAAGTCAGCTTGCGCTAGTTGGAGAACACACTGGCCAAACATATAAGATCGGTCAACAAGTAAAAGTACGGGTCACTAAGGCAGATCCGGATACCAGAGAAGTTGACTTTGAACTAGTGGATACACCGGGGGCTTCACAAGGTAAACCCCAAAAACAACAAGATCACAAACAACGTAGAAATAATCAGGAAAATACGTCAATCAAAAAAAAGAACAAAAAAGGAAAAAAAGAGAAAAATAAAAAGAAAAAGCCCTTTTACAAAGACGCTCCCAAGCGTACGAAGAAAAAAGGATAGTTGAAAGTAAGGAGGTCAAGCTTATGCCTAAAGGTAATGGGAAACTAGTTGCTCAAAATAGAAAAGCTCGTCATGATTATTCGGTTATTGAAACCGTAGAAGCTGGACTTTCTTTAAAAGGCACAGAAATTAAGGCCATTCGAAACGGTAGAATCAATTTAAAAGATGGATTCGTCCGTTTTCGCGATGGAGAAGCCTATCTATTTAATGTGCATATTAGCCCTTATGATCAAGGGAATTTGTTCAATCACGATCCTTTAAGAAGTCGGAAGTTACTGATGCATAAAAAACAAATTACTAAACTGTACGAGCAGAGCCAAACCAAGGGGATGACAGTGATTCCTTTAAAAGTGTATATCAAAAATGGTTATGCAAAAGTTTTAGTCGGTTTAGCAAAAGGTAAAAGAGAATATGATAAGCGTGAGACTTTAAAACGCAAAGACCAAGAACGTCAAATTCAACGTGCTTTAAAGGACTACTAATCTAGGCAAATCTCAAGGGATTTTAGTTTGAATTTAAGTGCAGATTTGATAACATTTGGAAGTAAGGGGTCTTTCATATAACATAGAGGAGAAGGATGCTTTAGGTATTGGAAAAACTTTGGCATTTTAAGTTTTCAATTAGTTTTTTCAATGGCTTATTTCCCAGGATTT
>JAKDZT010000192.1 GCA_030462125.1 Tetragenococcus sp. | reverse complement strand
TTATAAACAAAATAAAAAGATTCATTTAATCTGCTCAGAGGTAATGATAGTTTCATTCTAATTTAAGATGGACTTTTTATTTTGGAAATACAAGAAATGACAAAATTTTTCTGTGAAATTTGTACCATGGAAAGTAACAAATAACTTTTTATGTGATTGATTTGTAAAAAGCTTCAAAATATTGTAATCGCTTTTATATAATGCCATAGTGTATTCATAAGCAATGGCCATTTGCCTTATCAATTTATAACCGAGAGGGAAAATCATGAAAAAATTTAATGTATGTATAGTTGGCGGTGGAAGCACGTATACTTTGGGCTTTTTAAAATCTTTTGTACGAATGAGAAAAGAATTTCCATTACAAAAATTAGTCTTGTTTGATACTGATAAAGAAAGACAAGATCCGATTGGTCAATTTGGCGATATTTTGTTTAAAGAACAATTTCCAGAATTGGATTTTACGTACACCACGGATATAAAAGAAGCTTACGAAGGAATGGACTTTGTCTTTATGCAAATGCGTACTGGAGGATTACCAATGCGTGCTAAAGATGAACATATTCCATTTTCTATGAACTTGATCGGTCAGGAAACTTGTGGCGCCGGAGGAATGGCTTATGGGTTACGATCAACGGTGGATATGATTAAAGCTGTTCGCGATGTTCGGCACTATGCCCCCGATGCATGGATTTTGAACTATTCAAATCCTGCAGCAATCGTGGCTGAAGCGTTACGCAGAGAATTTCCGGAAGATAAACGAATTTTAAACATTTGTGACCAACCCGAAAATGTAGTGCGTTCTTGTAGTCGGCTTTTAGGTTGTTCTTGGGAAGAACTGGATCCAGTTTATTTCGGGTTAAACCATTTTGGTTGGTTTACGAATATTTATGATATCAATACTGGTGAAGACTTATTGCCAAAGATCAGAGAATTAGTTAAAGAAAATGGCTTTTTACCGCAAGACGCAGAACAGCGTGATCCTTCTTGGTTAGATACTTACGGTATGGTGGAAGAGATGATGAATGATTTTCCAGACTATTTACCCAACACGTATAACCAATATTATTTATACCCAGAGTACAAGGTAAATCACTTGGACCATGAGTATACACGCGCAGATGAAGTGATTAATGGTCGGGAAAAACGAGTGTTTGAAGAATGTAAAGAAGTAATAGCTACTGGAACTTTGGGAGATAAGTTCGATGACATTAGCGATGCACACGCAGAAATGATGATTGAAGTTGCAGTATCCATTGCTTATAACAAAAACGATCGTCATATAATGATTGTTGAGAATAATGGCGCGATTGCAAACATGCAAGACGATGCTATGGTCGAAGTTGCTTGTGAATTAGGGGCAAATGGTCCACGACCTTTAGGGGTTGGCAATATTCCGCAATTTTACCTTGGTTTATTAGTCAATCAAGTTTCCAGCGAAAAACTGTTGGTTGATGTATACTATGAAAATTCTTATCAAAAAGCATTGGAAGCATTTACTTTGAATCGTCTAATTAATGATACAAAGAAAGCCAGAGAAGTATTAGATGCATTAATAGAAGCAAACAAAGGTATGTGGCCTGAGCTAAACTAATGAAAAAAAGGATTGAATTATGAAAAAAAGCAGAATAATGGATTTTTTTTCAGCTTTGGGTAGTAGTTTAATGATGCCGATTGCAGCTTTAGCGGTTAGCGGTATTATTTTAGGTATTTCTGGCGCTTTATTACAAGAACAAGTAGTTGAGTCAGTACCATTTCTGCAAAATTCCGTCGTATATTATATTTTAGATACACTACAAACCGTTTCCGGTGGTGTATTTACCTTAATTCCAGTTTTATTTGCTATTTCAATTTCTTTAGGAATGGCGAATGAAGATAAAGGAATTGCTGCTTTTGCTGGATTTGTCGGTTATTATACGTTCCTTATAAGTTCTGGTGCATTGATTGAATCAGGTTTTGGCAACTTTGATTCCTTGCCAATTAACTCAATTCTTGGGGTTGAAACCTTAGATATGGGAGCGGTCGCAGGGATGATGACTGGAATTATCGTAGCAATGTTGCATAACAAATACCACGATGTTCAGTTTCCGGTCGCAATCTCTTTTTATGGTGGAAAACGGTTTGTAACAATTGTTGTGATTTTAGTGATGGGTCTATTAGGACAAATTGTACCTTTCATTTGGCAACCTATTGCAGCGGGTATTACTACAGTCGGAATCGCGATTGGAAATGCAGGTTCAATTGGTGTATTTATCTTTGGCTTTTTGGAGCGATTGTTGATACCAACGGGCTTACATCATGTGTTGAATGGTATCTTTCGCACAACAGCAGTTGGCGGGGGTTATGAAGGCGTTGAAGGCTGTTTGAATATCTTTTTGCAATTCTTTGACAAAGTCAACATTGAAACAATGCGACCATTTACACAGTTTTTAGGACAAGGAAAGATGCCGTTTATGATGTTCGGTTTACCAGCCGCAGCTTATGCTATTTATCGTTCTAGTCCATCTGAAAAGAAAGAACGAGTGAAAGCATTAATGATCGCTGGGGTAGCAGCAAGTATTATTTCCGGAATTACTGAACCATTGGAATTCTCCTTTATGTTTATTGCACCAATGTTATTTCTATTTCATTCAGTTATGGGCGGTGTTTCCTTTTTCTTGATGTCAGTATTGGGAGTAGCCGTAGGAAATACGGGCGGCGGACTGATTGACTTTATCGTTTGGGGTGTGTTGCAGCCTGGCTCTCGTTGGTATCTGGTTTTAGTTGTCGGACCGTTTTACGCTGTTTCTTACTACTTTGTCTTTAAACGTTATTTGACAGCAAAAAGTTTATCAATTGATGTGGTAGAAGATGACGAAGAAGATAAGGAAGAAGAAGCAAGTGGAGTTGTCAGCGGCAACCTTGGATTAGCGCAACTTGTTATTGAAGGGTTAGGCGGAAAGAATAATATCAAGGTTGTAAATAATTGTATTTCTCGCTTACGTGTTGATATTGACGATATGGAGTTAGTTCAGGAAAATATGTTGAAAAAATCAGGAAGTTTAGGAATTATGAAACCGTCCGATTCACATATTCAAATTGTTTATGGTCCTAAAATTGAAGAGGTTGCCGGTGCGGTAAGAGAAGCATTGAAATATAATAACTAAAGAAACGGTCATCTATTTTTCTTGGGTGGCCGTTTTTCATTTATTAGTATAAAAATTATTTAAAATAAAAAACGAAATTAATTGATTAGCTGTCTGCTAACTGATTCAATAATCAATTGAACTAATGTAAGCAAGTGGATTCGAGAATTTACATCGGTATCATTGTAGGTCATAGGTTTATCGTCACTAAACAAAGCAAAATCAGAAAGAGTTGTTAGTGTCGTTTGTCTATTGGATGACAATAGAATTGTTGTGGCAGAGTTCTCTTTTGCAGCTTTAAAAATTGGCGCGTATACTTCGTAAGGCGCATTTGCTGAAATAATTAATAGAATTGAATTAGCCTTTATAGTTTGAGAGATGCTTGAAATTAAATGTAAATCTTCAATTAAAATACAACGTCGGTCTAGTGAATTTAAAACAGTATGCAAATATCTGGTTGGAATTGAACTAAGACTGCGTCCGTGTAAATACAAAGGTTGTTCACTGCTTAGGAGTTCAACAATTTGTTTCATATTATCAGTCGAAATTTCATTGAAAAATTTTTTGAAGTTATTACTCAAGTTTCGCACACCAAATTAGGGAGATAAGCCTTGATATAATGAGGCAGA
>JAKDZT010000031.1 GCA_030462125.1 Tetragenococcus sp. | reverse complement strand
CCCTACACATTGGTTCGTTTGTTTGCTTTGTTCAGTTTTCAAAGGTCTACGTTTTCGCTTTTCGCTGCCGTAGCAACTTTTATATCTTATCAGCGTGACACGTTTTTGTCAATACTTTTTTATATGAAACAGACAAAAACATTTCTTGTTCACAACGACTTGATAATCTTATCAAAACTGTAAACATGCGTCAATCTTTTTTGTAAAAAAATGAAAAACTTTTTCATTGCCACAACCAAATAATAATATATCAAGAAAACAACCTGAGGTCAATAACTACAACGTTTTTATTATAAGTTTTCATCACAACTGTTTCGTAAACAATACAAAAATACTTTTGTATTGTTTATCTCCTAAGAAAGGATAAATAAAAACCAAAAATATCCGAACTATATTTAACAAGACCCTGCCAGTCTGCAGGAGGAACCTCACTATAGTTCGGATATTTCATTATTAAATAGGTTTATGCCACAATTTCTTTTAAATTTAACGCATTGTCGGAAAAAGTAATACATCGCGAATTGATTGCGCATCCGTTAGTAGCATGATCAAGCGATCAATACCAATTCCTAATCCTCCGGTAGGCGGCATGCCATATTCCAGTGCTTCTAAGAAATCCTCATCTACGCCATGAGCCTCTTCATTACCGGCAACGCGTTCTTTTTCTTGCTCTTCAAAACGAGCGCGTTGATCAATTGGATCATTTAATTCAGTAAATGCGTTAGCAAACTCATGTCCCACAATAAATAACTCGAAACGATCTGTAAAACGCGGATCCTCTACATTTTTTTTAGCTAGAGGGGAAACTTCTACCGGATACCCATAAACAAAAGTCGGGTGTTGTAATTTATCTTCAACAAACGTTTCAAAAAACTCATTAATAATATGCCCTACACTCATTGCTTCTGTAATCTCTACATGATGGCTTTGTGCAAGTTCTCTTGCTTGGTCTAATGACATTTCTTGCCAAAAATCAACACCGGCATATTCTTTAATCGCATCCACCATATGAAGCCGAGCAAAATCAGACCCTAAGTCTACTTGTTGTTCATCATAAGTGATTTGATTGGTTCCTAATACATTTTCAGCAACATCTCGGATAATTCCTTCTGTTAGATCCATAACATCGCCAAAGTTAGCGTAAGCCGTGTAACATTCCAACATGGTAAATTCTGGGTTATGAGTAGTGTCAATCCCTTCGTTACGGAAAACCCGACCAATTTCGTAAACTTTTTCCATACCACCGACAATCAAACGTTTTAAATGCAGTTCTAATGCAATACGTAGATATAGGTCAATGTCTAACGCGTTATGATGTGTAATAAATGGACGAGCAGCGGCACCACCTGCTTGATTATGCAATACTGGTGTTTCAACTTCCAAATAGCCCAAGTGATCTAAATATCGTCGAATTTCACTAATAATCTGGCTACGTTTTCTAAAGCGTTCAAAACTATCGCGGTTACTGATTAAATCCAAATAACGCTGACGGTGGCGTTGTTCGACATTTGTCAAACCGTGGTATTTTTCTGGTAAAGGTCGTAGTGCTTTAGTCAAAAGCGTGACCTTTTCCGCTTTAATTGAAACTTCGCCTGTATTAGTTTTCATTATATCGCCGGTAACCCCAAAAAAGTCACCTAAGTCTGCTTGTTTAAAAATATCGTAGTTGTCTTCGCCAACCTCATCTTTACGGACATAGATCTGGATCTGACCTTCGCGATCTTGTAAATGCGCAAACCCTACTTTTCCTTTTCCTCTTTTTGAAACCATACGACCTGCAACACTAGCCGTCAGTCCCATTTCATTTAGCTCTTCTTTCGTACGAGAATCAAACACTTCATGTAGTTCATTAGAATTATGTGTACGATCAAAACGTTGTCCAAATGGATCAATCTCTTTTTCTTGCAGTGCTTCCATTTTTTGACGACGAACGATCATTTGGTCATTTAATTCTTCTTGGTTTTCATGTTCTCCTGCCACAACTTTTCCTCCATTCTCTGATAGCTTTCCTTTTTATAATGCCAATGATATGAAAAAAAAGCAAGCCGAAAAAGCATTCGGCTTGAAATTTTTCATAAACTAACATTTCAAATTAGCTAGTTGTCATCCTAACGCTTCTTGTTTAAGACCTTCTAGCTCTTGTTCATTAAAAGTATACTTATTCCCACAGAAAGTACAAACTGCTTCAGCGCCATGGTCTTCATCAATCATCTCTTGAAGTTCTTGAGTGCCTAATGAAATGAGCCCTGTTGCAAATCTTTCTTTAGAACAATCACATTTAAATTGCACTGGCATTTTATCCAAAATCATCACGGCTTCATCCGCAAAAATAAAATCTAAAATTTCTTCCGGTGTTTTTCCTTCATCTAACATAACAGAAACCTTAGGCAGTTGCTGTAGACGTTTTTCTAAATCTGATACGACTTCCTCGCTAGCTCCAGGCATCATCTGCAACATAAAACCACCCGCTGCTTTAACCGAATCATCAGTATCGATTAAAACACTTAAGCCGATTGAAGAAGGTGTTTGTTCAGATACAGCAAGATAATAGGTAAAATCTTCTCCTAATTCACCTGATACAATAGGCGTTTGCCCAGAAAATGGTTCTTTTAGACCAAGATCTTTGGTCACCGAAAAAATACCTTGCGTTCCCACAGCACCTCGAACATCAATCTTTTCTTCTTCATTTAAGGGGAGACTGACATGAGGATTTTGGATATACCCTTTGACGTCCCCGCTACCATTGCTTGTCGCAATGATCGCTCCACCGGGTCCGTCACCTTGAACACGAACGGTAATAGTATCTTCTCCCTTAACTGTACTTCCTAACAATAGGCTGCCAATTAAAGTGCGGCCTAAAGCGGCAGAAGAAGTATTCCAGGTATCGTGTCTTTTTTGTGCTTCATTGACGGTTTGGGTAGCATTAACTGCATAAGCTCGGACATAGCCACCATAAGCCATTGCTTTTACTAAATAATCATTCATTTGTTTGGTTCTCCTTTAAAAACGGCTAAAAGGCAATATTCTCGCCTTTTCCTATTAATGAATAATACTACCAAAACGTAGCAGGATTCAACTTTTCTGTTTGCACAAGGGAAAAGCTGTGACGAGGACGCCACAGCTTTTATTGCAAAATTGTTTGAATTAATTATTCATCTTTTGAATCCGAATTATGATCTTGTTCCTCTGAGGAAGAAGAGTCAGTTGATTTATTCGAGTCTTTCTCGTGAGCTTCATCTGATTCCGTAGAATCTTCATCTTTTTCATCGACCCGGCTTTGTTCTTCTTTCTTTTCCAAAGCTCGTTTGGCTTCTTCAAAAGTCTGGCCGTTTTCACTCGGATATTCACTATCTTCTTCATAAGATGATGGCATCTTACCTGTTTCAAACAACGATTTGATTGCTTTAGCATCAAGTGTTTCATATTCTAATAGTTTTTCAGCAATCAATTTATGTTGCTCGCGGTGTGCCTCGATAATTTCATGAGCTTTTTCATGTGCGCTATTTACGATATTACGAACTTCATCATCAATTTCATAAGCGAATTGTTCAGAGTAAGATTTCGTTTGCCCGTAATCGCGGCCCACAAACACTTGGTTATTTCCTTCGTATTGTACCGGACCAAGTTTGTCACTCATACCATATTGAGTAACCATGCTACGTGCGATGTTGGTTGCCTGTTCAAAGTCATTGGAAGCCCCTGTTGATTGAGCATCAAAAATAATTTCTTCAGCAGCACGTCCACCTAGCAGCCCAGCGACTTGTTCAGTTAAATCATCTTTAGTCATAAGGTTTTGATCTTCTTTAGGCAAAGCAATCATATAACCGCCAGCACGACCACGTGGAATAATTGTTACCTTATGGACAACGCGTGCACGACTCAACACTAAGCCTACAATAGTATGCCCAGCTTCATGGAAAGCCACCATTCTACGTTCTTGCGGGTTAACAACATGATCTTTTTTCGCTGGACCGGCAATAACACGGTCTTCTGCTTCATCAATATCAGAAGCATCGACATCTTTTTTGCCTCGTCTTGCTGCCACAAGCGCTGCTTCATTTAGCATATTTTCCAAATCTGCCCCAGAAAATCCGGGTGTTTGTTGTGCAACAACTTTCAGATCAACATCGTTTGTTATTGGTTTATTACGAGCGTGAACACGTAAAATAGCTTCACGTCCCTTAACATCTGGACGGCCTACTAAAATTTGACGGTCGAAACGACCAGGACGTAACAAGGCTGGATCCAATACATCTGAACGGTTCGTTGCAGAAATAACAATCACGCCTTCGTTCCCTTCAAAACCATCCATTTCAACCAGTAATTGGTTTAGCGTTTGTTCTCGTTCGTCGTGGCCACCACCCATGCCAGCGCCACGTTGACGAGCGACGGCATCGATTTCGTCGATAAAGATGATCGCTGGTGCGTTTTTCTTCGCTGTTTCAAATAAGTCCCGAACACGGCTTGCACCAACACCTACAAACATTTCAACAAAGTCTGAACCAGAAATGGAGTAAAATGGTACACCTGCTTCACCAGCTACGGCTTTAGCTAAGAGCGTTTTCCCTGTTCCTGGAGGGCCCTCTAAAAGTACGCCTGCTGGAATACGAGCGCCTAATTCAGAGAAGCGACGTGGGTCTTTTAGAAATTCAACAACTTCCACTAGTTCTTGTTTTTCTTCTTCAGCTCCTGCTACATCAGAAAAACGAACCTTATTCGCTGTTTTATCTGCTTCTTTGGCTTTGGACTTGCCGAAGTCCATCATACGGCCGTTGCCACCGCCGCCGCCACCTTGTTGGCCCATCATTAGATAAAATAGTACTAAAAAGCCCAACAGTGGTAAGAAACTAACCAATAGTGACATCCAAATGCCGCTACTTGATTCTTCCTCAACAGAGGTGTTTACTGCATTTTCGTCAGCTAACTCAGTTATTTCACTTAATGTTGCGTCATTTGGCAAAACAACCGTTGAAAACTGTGTAGTCGTTGATTCGGTTGAGCCTAATACCGCGAGTCCATTATTATTATTCACTGTTTTTTCTTCATTATATTCACCTGTAATTTGGTAAACGCCATTTGTCGGCTGAACATTAAATGATTCGATGTCGCCGGATTCTAATTGTTCAGTAAAGGTAGAGTATTGTATTTCTGGCGTTTCATCTCCACCATCGCCTAGGAAGAAGTAAACAACCATTACCATGGCCAAAATGATTAGCACATAGTATAAGGTATTCCTTGCTGTCCCTTTATTATTTTTTTTCATGCGGCCCCTCCTTGCCAATTTGTCTTATTTTGACCTTTTATATTGTATCATAACTT
Source organism: Tetragenococcus sp. (assembly GCA_030462125.1). GTDB lineage: Bacteria > Bacillota > Bacilli > Lactobacillales > Enterococcaceae > Tetragenococcus. Next base: position 10,517 of record JAKDZT010000031.1, on the reverse strand, counting down.
ACTTCCTTTTGGTCAAACTTTTGTTTCATATATACTTGGTTTTAATACGCCAACATAAGGCAGGTTACGATACCATTCGGCAAAATCTAACCCATAGCCAACCACAAATTCGTTAGGAACATCAAAGCCAATATAATCTGCTTCAATATCCACGACGCGTCCTTTAGATTTATCTAAAAGTGTCACGATTGCCACAGAATTTGCTTGCCGATATTTAAATAAGTCTACCAAGTAATTAAGTGTGCGGCCGCTATCAATGATATCTTCTACAAGCAACATGTCGCGTCCTTTTACGTTGGTGTCTAAATCCTTCACGATTTTCACCTCACCCGATGAAACCGTCGCGTTTCCATAACTTGATACATCCATAAAATCAAGTTCTAGATATGTATCCATCTGACGCACAATATCAGCCATAAACGGTATAGCTCCTTTTAATACGCCTACCACAAGTGGCTGTTTATTTTTATATACAGCTGTGAGTTCTTTGCCTAGTTCTTCACAACGCTTTTGAACTTCTTCTTGTGTAATCAAGATTTTTTCAATATCTTTTTCCAGCATTTGCTTCCCCTTCCAGCTTTGGCTTTCGATACTTATAAAGAAGTACGTAGTGTATTTTAGCAGTTTCTTTTGGAATATACAAATAAGAAAATACATAAGGTATTAGGCCTAAAACCTTCCCATGAAGGTCGGTTATAACCCAAGATTGGTCACGTGAAAATTGCGGAACCTTTTTATCAATGAAAAAACGGGAAATCCGCTTGTGCAGTTGTTCGTTTAATTGAATACGATCTCCGGCTTGTCGCCTACGCAAAATAACCGACAAAGGAAATTCTAACGCTAAACTTTGGCGATATTCTAACCAAAATTTGACTTTTTCTGGAATTTCCACCTTGTCTTTAGGAAAAATGCCCAGCCACTCGTTTTCCGATAAAAATAATGAATCACCGATGGTAAGCGTAACTGGCTCCACACGATCAACACGACTCTTTCTTGGTCGTAAAAACAATCGGTCATAACTTTTTTGCAACTGCCAAGTTTGATCAATATCGATTGTCCACTGTGCTTTTTCTTTTGCTAAAAGTTTCATAACCTGCTCAATATGTTTGCTGCTAAAAGTTAAATCATAATACTGACGTGCTTTTTTGGCAAGTTCTTGTAAGAAAAAAAATTGCTGTGCTTGTGAAAAAGTTAAATAGCCAGAAACATCAATTTCCAACCCCTTGGGACCCTCCTTAGTAATTGCTTGATACCAGCTTTTTTGCTGTTTTTCAATTACTTCTTGCGCTGCATTTAATTGTTGAGAGAATTGCTGAAAATGTTGTAACGCTTGGGGATTTTCTTCCTTTAATAGCGGTATGACTTGATGCCTGATCCGATTTCTCTGCATATCAAGAGAAGCGTTCGTCTGGTCTTCAAAATAGGTGACCCCTGCTGTTTTACTATAATCCAAAATTTCTTCTTTAGCTACCTGCAACAAAGGCCTGATCAATGTCTGATTTGTGCCAAATGGCTGACTAGCCAAGATCCCCTTAGCTGAAAATAAATGGCCTTCGCGCACCATCTTCATAATCATCGTTTCCATTTGATCATCACTGTGATGCGCTGTAGCAAGGACTTGATAATGATAGTGCTGCATTGTTTCTTTAAAAAAGTTATAACGGAAAGCACGAGCTTTTTCTTCAATCCCACTATTTGGAGGATTCGACCAACGAGTAGAATAAAATGGCAGGTTTTGTTTTTGACAATAGTTTCTTAAAAAGCTTTCTTCCTTATCAGAAGCAGCTCGCAACTTATGGTTCACATGAACCACACCTATGCCAAAACCTAACTTTTTTTGCAAGGATGTCAAAATATGCAGTAACACCATCGAATCAACGCCAGTTGACACTGCCACCAGCACACGTTCATGCGGGTTTATTAGTTTTTGCTCTTTTATGAACGTTTCAACCTGCAAAGAAAGCACAAATTCCACCTCACTTTAATTTACAAAACTTTCTCAAAAAAAGAAAACAGACAAAAAACACGCCACCTTAATAAGCGAGTCTTCAGTCTGTTATAATATTTAGTTTCTGCGACCACCGCGACCGCCACGTTTGCCTTCTGTGTTTCTACGTAGAGAAGATAGACGATCGTCGCTTTCTTTTAAAAAGGAATTCATTAACTCATCAAAATCTTCTTGTTTATTCCCAGCACTTTGGTTGTGTGTTTGTGGTTTTTTCTGTGTTGGACGTTTTGAAGAATTGTCTGATTCTTGTTTATTTTCTTGGGGCTTATCTTCTACTTTACGAATAGATAAACCGATTTTGCCATCGTCCCCAACAGAGGTAACAAGGACAGTTACTTCATCGCCTACTGTTAATACATTGTGGATATCTTTAACAAAGCTATTAGAAATTTCACTGATATGAACTAGGCCTGTTTTTTTATTACCCAAATCAATAAATGCACCAAAATTTGTAATCCCTGACACTTTTCCGTTTAATTTTTCTCCAACTTCGATCGACATAAAAAAAATGTTCCCCCTAAAAATTATCATTTCTAAACCAATTATCATTTATCTCAAACCTAGATAAACAAACCTAAGTTCCCATTAACTTATTTTAGCATACAGCCTTTGGCATTGACACGTTTTTTGTCTTATAGCCTAAGCTATCAAAACATTAGTCTGACGCGCTCGTTGCCTCATCACTTTCATCTACCGCATCGGTATCATTACCCGGCAGTGGAAAAACGATTTCATCGTCATCTGAATATAGAAAACGGCTCCTAGCCATTTTGGCTACGTAATCTTCATCCTTTAACAAATCGACGTCGTTTTCTAAGTCTTCTGTTTGTTTGGAAACTTCTTTTTGCTCAGCGACTGTTTCTTCTTTATAGCTTTCTAATTTTTGCAAACGTAAATAATCGTTAAACAAAGATATACCAACACTTAAGAAAATAACGGCAGCGACAACAAAAATCGCCAGCAAACGTCGTCTTCTAAAGACAATTTGACGCTGTTGTTTTGCATATTTCGCGTATTGTTTTTTGGCATATTCATTGTCCAGGACTTTTACATTTGATTTATCTTGCTTGTCCACACAAACCGCTCCAGTCTTCCTTAGTTGACCTTTATTATACCAACATCCGCGATGCTTGTCTAACGCAAATTAGTTAAATTTTTCTTTCGTCTGAAACGATCTCATACATTTCTTGGGCATCTACTTTTTTCGTTGATTCTTGTAATTCGTTTACTTTAAGTTCAATCGTATGATTCCCAAACTGAATTTTTACAATATCACCAATATTAACTGTACTGCTAGACTTAGCTAATTTCCCATTAATTTGAATACGTCCTTTATCAGCTACTTCTTTAGCCACAGATCTTCGTTTGATTAATCTTGAAATTTTTAAAAACTTATCTATTCTCATGTGATTTTCCTCCGATACGTAATATTTTTTTGCCAAAAGGCAGCAACAGCCATTCGCGAACGGTAAACAAACGAAACATTACTGCTACTTTTACAAATACACTAGCTCCTAATAAAACACCAAATAAGCTTAAAACAAAAGCGAACATGCGTGATTCTAGCGAACCAAAAATTAGAGTAACACCGCTAAAAAACGTCCCTAAAACAGCAATCATTACAAGAACGCAACCTAGTAATTTCCAAGCAAACCGTCGTTCTTTTCTGAAATCATTAATAGCTTGGCTTTCCGCTCTAGTTAAGAATATCAAAACCACAATTAAACCTAAAAGGGTGGATAAGCTTGCCCCGAAAGTACCTAAATAAAATGTCATGACACTGGTGACTAAAAGTTTTACTATAAGCCCTAGCCCAGCCGCTTTTAACGCTGGTAAAAAAGAACCTTGGCTTTGAGCGATACTTTGATAAGCCTGAACTTCGGCCATCAGCCCTACAGCAAAAACAAAAGCCATCAATGTGAAATTTCCTGAAGTGTCTTTAAATAAAGCAAAGTTCAAATAAGGCATTAGAACAGCTAAACCACAAGAAGCTGCACCGGCAATTGCGGTAGTAAAACGCAAATATATTTTAGCAGAGCGAGCAAACTGCTTTTTACTTTTTTGCACAATTAATTTCGTTAGAGCTGGCAAAAAAGTAGCACTTAGGGCAGTAGCAACAACCAATCCTAATTGCACGAGAGGCTGCCCCCGATCATAAACTCCTTTGGCCACTTTAGCGCTTTGCTCTGCTAGCCCGCTTTTAGTTAACGAATTAACAAGTAAAAACGAATCTATAAGTTGAAATAAAATCAACATACCACTATAAATAGAGACCAAACCGCCTTCAACAAAAAAACGTTTTAGTAGCCGTTTTTCTTTAGGAATACCTGGCAGCAAATTTATGCGTAAATGAATCCCATGAATTTTTCGATCATAATACAGTAAGATAACCCAAGCTGCTAAACCGCCCATAAAAGCACCTGCCATGGCTAAAGCTCCCGTTTGATAAATTGTCCAGGAAAAGTAAGTAGAAGCAAAGCCAACAGCTGCCAGTAAAATAATACCTACTCGCAGCAACTGTTCAACCACTTGGGAAACCGCCGTGGGTACCATTAATAATTCTCCTTGAAACAGGCCACGATATAAAGACAAAACCGGCATCAATAAAAAAGTAAAAGAAGCAACACGAATCACCAGCGCCAAAGCTGGATCTCCCATTAAACTCGCCAGTCCATGACTAAAAAAGAAGGTAACCCCCCATAGGATAAGTGCACTCCAACAAAGTAGAGCATAACTGTCGTTTAAGATCTGCTGCTTTGCTCTAGGGCTCGTCTGTTCAGCTACCAATTTTGATAGAAACTGAGGAAAACCTGTTAACGCAAATGTCATTGCAATGCCATAAATAGGATAAACTTGTTGATAAACATAAAAGCCCTCATCTCCAACAATATTTTGGAAAGGCACGCGGTAGAGCGCACTTAACAATTTTGCCATAAAAGAAGCAATTGTTAAGACTAAGGCCCCTTCCATCATTGTTTTCATCTGATTGCGTGCCACAGGCTTCCTCCTTCCGATCATTGACTTTGGGTTTGCAGTTGATCTTGATATCTTTCTTCGCGCAAAGCTTTTACAAATGCCTGTAATTCCTGTAGCCAAACCATTTCTTGTGCTTCTTTAGGGATCGTTAGCTTAATTTGCATCTGTTCATTTTCAACCCCCATGGTAGCTTTTAGTTTAGTAGCAGAAAGCGCGGCGAATAACTGTTCCACTGAGTAAGTATTGGTGCCCACTTTACTCAAACAAACAAGTAGCGTTTGATCTTCTTTGGTGATTTTTTCAATCAATGCTCGGTCAGCATTCATCTTCATTTCCCCAATCGTCAATAAATGAGCAACCTCATCTGGAAATTCACCGAAGCGATCCAATAAATCGTCCTGTAATTCATTGAGATTGTCGGTACTATCCAATTCACGAACGCGTTTATAAATTTCGATTTTTTGTCGTTCATCAGCAATATAATCTGCTGGAATATAGGCGTCAATGGCCAGATCAATTTCAGCGGCGGTGGTTTGCATTTGCGTATTTTTCCCTTGTTTTCTCATGACGGCTTCTTCTAGCATTTGCGTATACATATCAAAACCGACAGAGTTAATAAAACCGTGTTGTTGTGCTCCCAGCAAATTCCCTGCACCACGAATAGATAAATCACGCATCGCAATTTTAAAGCCTGAACCTAACTCGGTGAAATCTTTGATCGCTTGCAATCGTTTTTCACTGACTTCATTTAATATTTTTTGAGGTTCGTACATGAAATAAGCATAAGCGACTCGGTTCGTCCGACCCACACGCCCCCTCAATTGATAAAGAGTGGAAAGACCCATATAATCCGCATTTTCAACAAATAGGGTATTGGCATTTGGGATGTCCACACCTGTTTCGATAATAGTGGTCGTGATCAACACATCATATTGCCCATTGATAAAATCAAACAAAGTGTTTTCTAGCTGAATTTCTGTCATCTGGCCATGAGCATACCCGATTCTGGCATCAGGGACAAGCGCTTGAATTTCGCTAACTTTTTTTTCAATGCTTTCCACGCGATTATACAAATAAAATACTTGGCCACCGCGCGCCATTTCCCGCTGAACAGCTTCTCTTATAGCACCTGGGTTAGCTTCCATCACATAAGTTTGGATAGGGTAACGGTTTTCTGGCGGTGTTTCGATCACCGACAGATCACGCACGCCCAGCATCGACATATGCAATGTTCTAGGAATCGGTGTCGCTGTCAATGTTAATACATCGACTTGGGCACGTAATTGCTTCAAACGTTCTTTATGCTTCACGCCAAATCGTTGCTCTTCATCGATAACTAACAGCCCTAGATCGCTAAAACGAACATCTTGAGAAAGCAGACGATGTGTACCGACTACAATATCAACTTGACCTGTACTTAGTTGTTTAATCGTCTCTTCTTGTTGCTTTTTCGTCCGGAAGCGACTCAGTAATCCTACATTCACTGGAAAATCAGCAAAACGATCGATCATGGTCTCATAATGTTGTTGCGCTAAGATAGTGGTAGGTACCAAAATAGCCACTTGTTTATTTTCTTTAATGGCTTTAAACGCGGCTCGCAAGGCGACTTCTGTCTTACCAAAACCAACATCGCCTACTAATAGACGATCCATTGATTTTTCTTTTTCCATATCGCGTTTAATTTCTTCAGCACTGCGTAATTGATCGTCTGTTTCCGTATAAGCAAAGGCATCTTCAAATTCTTTTTGATAAGCATCATCAGGAGCAAAAGCATGACCTTTTTCAGCTTCTCTTTGGGCATACAGTTGAATCAGATCGTCTGCGATATCTTCAATTTGGTTAGAAACTTTTTGCTTGGTTTTGGCCCAAGCCGTTCCCCCTAATTTATTAATCTTCGGCGATTGACTTTCTGAAGCTACATACTTTTGAATCAAGTTTAATTGGGAGACAGGAATAAATAGCTTATCATCGTTTTGATATAAGATCGTCATGTAATCTTGATGAATTCCGTCCACTTCAAGTGTTTCAATACCTAAATATTTCCCAATTCCATGATTCGCATGGACAACGTAATCTCCTGGGTTTAATTCGTTATAACTTTTTAGCCGTTCGGCGTTCGATAGGGTTTGCTTTTTAGCTCGTTTTTTCTTAACTTTTTGAAAGATTTCTTTTTCCGTGATTACGACCAGTTGGTCTTGTGGTAATTCAAAACCACTTTGCAAACTTCCCTGTACAATTTGGGAACGTTGCATAAACAAGTTATCTGGCCTGGTTTCCACGGCGTAAATTTCGTAATCCCGAAAATCTTGTGCCAATTTTTGGGCTCTTTGTTCATCACTAACCAAAAAAACGATCGTTTGTTGTTGCTTTTCCCAACGATCCATTTCTACTTTTAGTAAATCCATTTGACCAAAGAATTGCTGCATCGGCCGATATTGAAAGTTATGCACGGCGGCAAAACGGATATTGCCCATTCCTTTTTGAAAGAGCGAGAAAAACGTCATCGCCGATTTCGCTTGTTGAAAAATAGGCTGAAGCTTTTGTCCAAATGCCTGTTCCGGAAACACACGTAGCTCTTCAATTTTTTGCGTCTGCCACTGAGCTTCTTCTTGTTCGATTTGCCGATTCGTTTCTAGAATACGGGCGTAATCATCCACAAAAAATAGCGCATCCTCTTGGAAGTAGGCTAATATATTTGTTTCTTCTGGATACAAAATATCCGCATAAACCATAGCCACATCTCCAGGAACGCCTTGTTTCCATGAAGCAATTAGTTGACCAAAATATTCAGTCAAAAAATCTCGGTCTGTTTGTTCTTGGGTAACAGACAAACGTTTATCCAACAACTCTTGCAAACGCGCACTTCCATTTTCTAAATCTTGTTGCGAGAAAATAAGCTCGGTTGTCGGTAAAATGGTCACGTCTTCTAAGTTTTCTAAAGAACGTTGCGTTTCCACATCAAAATAGCGAATCGAATCAATTTCAACATCAAATAGTTCAATTCGCACCGGGTGCGGTGTCGTCAATGGATAAATATCTAGGATGCTTCCCCTGATACTAAACTCCCCTGGTTTTGCTATCATCGACTCACGTTGATAGCCCATCAAAACAAGCTGTTGGGACAATTCTTCCCAATTAATTTCTGTTCCTATTTGCCAATAAAAACGTTTACTTTCCCATACCTCAGGAGTAGGCAAGTATTTACGCAAGGCAGCTGCTGGTATAATGTAAATTCCTGGCTTTTGAGCTGCTAGTGCATTCAAAGTAACTACACGCTGCGCTCTTGCCTCTGGTGATGAAAATGCCATTTCTGCTGAAAGGACTTCATCAACAGGAAAAACATAGACATCATCTGTTACTTGTAACAAGTCTTCTGCTAATTGATTAGCGTAATACAAGTTGGGCGAAGCGACGATGATCTGCTGTCGGAATTTACGATAAGCACTAGCAATCGCAAGTGTCTTAGCCGAACCTGCAAGCCCCGTAATCAACTGGCGCTGATACTTATCCTCGATTGATTGGTGCCATTTTTGAATCAATGGCATTTGCGTAACTAATTCAATTAAATCCATAATTCCTTTTACTCCTTTTTACAATTGGCGCTCATTTAATTGAAGCGATTCATCGTTTGTACAAAATCATTGGTTTCAATAAAATAATCCATTGCTTCTTTTGCTTTATCCATACTATCGTCCATAACGGACCGTTCTTCTTTGCTAAAAGGCTGTAATACATGACTAATGACTGTGGTATGAGTCAATGGATGTCCAATGCCTATTTTTAAACGAGCAAATTCATTAGTACCTAAATGAGAAATAATACTTTTCATGCCATTATGACCCCCAGCGCTCCCTTTTTTTCGCAGCCTTATTTTCCCTACATTTAGGTCTAGGTCATCATGAATAACAACGAGTTCTTCCTTATATATACCAAAATAAGTCATTAAAGGTCCTACAGCTCGTCCTGAATCATTCATATAAGTTTGTGGTTTAACCAGCAGTATTTTTTCGCCGTTAACAAAAAAATCAGCGACTTCTGCTGCGAATGGATTTTTCTTAAAAGCAGCACCATGCTCTTTTGCCAAGCGCTCTACCGTCATAAATCCGATATTATGTTTGGTCTTTTCGTATTTTTTTCCTGGATTACCCAATCCTACAATCATTTTCATTACTGAAGCTCCATTATTAAAAGTTTTTTAAGACAACAAAATGCTGGACAAATATTTCATTGTCCAGTTTCCGAGTTATATCAGTAATAATTATAACATAAATAAGGTTTTTTCGCTTAAAACCAATTTTCTTTGGTAATTTTTTAAACTAAAAACACCCTTCGCAAAAATTATTCTAATAAAAAAGCGCCAGTTCTATTGATACAGTTTCCAAAAACTGTTATATTGTTGGAGTGATCACATGACAAAATTAACATTAAATGTTACTATAGGCGTGTGATGAAAAGTTTTACAACAAAATCGTGGAAGGAATGATACACCTATGAACGCACAAGTAAGCAAAAAAGATCATCAAAAAGTTATTCTTATTGGAGATGGTGCTGTAGGTTCCAGTTATGCATTTGCCCTTGTTACCCAAAATATTGCTCAGGAAGTGGGAATTGTCGACATTGACAAGAACCGAACTGAAGGAGATGCTATTGACCTTTCGGATGCGTTAGCCTTTAACTCCCCTAAAAAAATCTATTCAGCTTCTTATGAAGATGCCCATGATGCTGACCTAGTTGTCATTACCGCTGGTGCACCACAAAAACAAGGAGAAACTCGTTTAGACCTTGTTAATAAAAATCTAAAAATCAACCATGATGTCGTTACCCAAATTGTCGATTCAGGTTTTAATGGCATCTTTTTAGTAGCTGCCAATCCAGTAGATATTTTGACCTATGCCACTTGGAAGTTTTCCGGATTTCCTAAAGAAAAAGTGCTTGGTACAGGAACTTCTCTTGATTCCGCACGTTTCCGTCAAGCTTTAGCTCAGTTAACCGGTGTGGATGCTAGAAACGTTCATGCTTACATTTTAGGAGAACATGGCGACTCTGAGTTTCCTGTATGGTCTCACGCCAATGTCGCAGGCCTACAAATTTACGAATGGATAAAAAATAACCCTGAAATTGATGAAGAAGCGATGGTTAATCTATTCTTTAATGTACGGGATGCCGCTTATACGATTATTGAGAAAAAGGGCGCTACATTTTACGGTGTCGCTGCAGCCCTAGCACGTATTACGCGTGCCATCTTGTATAATGAAAATGCTGTTTTCCCATTATCCGTTCAAATGACAGGCGAATACGGATTAGATGGTATCTACATTGGTTCTCCAGCGGTTGTCAATTCAAAAGGAGTTAGACAAGTCATTGAAGTGCCTCTAACCGATGGTGAAAAGGATCGTATGAAAGCTTCGGCTGAACAATTACAAAATATTCTAGACAAAGCCTTTGAACAATTTGAAAAATAAACTTCGATAATATTTTTCAAATAAAGGCTGGAATGAAGAGCGGCTTAAAGTTAAGTCGCTCTTTTTTAGTA
>JAKDZT010000191.1 GCA_030462125.1 Tetragenococcus sp. | reverse complement strand
CCTGTCATTGCAATCGTAGCAAAAACAGAAATCGTAGCACCACCGATAACTGATTGCGGTATGGTTGTTAAAATAGCAGCAATTTTAGGTAAAAAGCCTGCAATTAACAAAACACCCGAGGCAAAAGTAAAAATATATTTGTTGATTGCTTTGGTTGAAACAACTAGGCCTACATTTTGTCCAAATGTTGCACAAGGGACTGAACCAAACAGGCTTCCTAAAAAGTTAGCTAGTCCACTACCCATAATTGCGCCAGAAATTTCTTTATCCGTAGGCTGACGATCCATAGCACCGAATGTTGTAGCAGTAAATTGCCCAATTGTTTGCACAGAATCAACTAAATACATCACGACCAAAGTCGCAATTGGAACAGCTTTAAATTCTAAACCAAAATGCAGTGGTAATATTGGTTGCACAATACCAGCATTGGCTATAGGAACAAAATCAACCATTCCCAAAAATAATGAAACAATATAACCGATAATCATTCCTACTAGCATCGAAGATAACTTCAAAAATCCTCTGCCAAAATTATTTAAGTAAAAAACAATGACAAAAGTGATAATAGCTACTAACCAACTTTTCCAAGATCCGTAACCTTCATTACCGGCTCCTCCTGCCATATAGTTGACAGCTACTGGAAATAAGGAAAAACCAATACTTAAAATGACTGTACCAGTTACAATCGGTGGAAAGATAAAACGAATTTTCTTAATGGTCAGACCCACAAAGATAACTGTCAAACCACCAATTAGCTGCGCGCCAAAAATTGCGCCTATACCAAACTCAGCACCAATTGCAAGTAGAATAGGCACATAAGCAAAACTAGCTCCCATCATAACAGGTAAACGAGCGCCAAAACGGCCAAAAATTGGAAAGAGCTGAATCAAAGTAGTAATCCCTGCAAAAACTAAGGACGTTTGCAAAATTAAAGTAGTATTGGCTTCGTTCAAATTAGTTACTTCTGCAATCATCAATCCTGGGGTCACAATACCTACAATTGCCGCAACGACATGTTGTAAACCTAAAGATAGTATTTCACCAAATTGAGGCTTAGCGTCATATTTATAAAGAGCGTTTAATTCTTTTTTCGACTCCATTTGTCTTCTCCTTTCGAGCGGGTAGACAGCCTCGTCACTTCATAGCAATGGCTTCGATCTCAAAAGAACCGCCCAATGGTAATTCCTTTACGACAAAGCAAGAACGTGCTGGTTTCCATTCACCGAAATAATCTGCATAAACTTCATTCACTGCTATAAAATCTGCCATATCTGTTAAAAAAACAGTAGTCTTCACAATATCAGAGAAGGTTAAGTCCACATCTTGCAGTATTGCTCCCAGATTATTAAATGCTTGTTTTGCTTGATCGGTTACACTTGCTTGTAATTTTTTTGATACAGGATCTAAGCCTAATTGACCTGATATAAAGACTTGATTTCCTACTAAAACAGCGTGCGAATATGGCCCTACAGCTGCAGGTGCTTGCTTTGTATTAATCATATTTTTTGTCAATTTCTTACCTTCTTCCTTAATTACTTGTAATTAGCGTGCCTGTTTTACCAGCTAATCCTTCTTTTGCTTTTTCCAAAGAAGTGATCAAAGCTTTTTTATCTGTTTGTTTAACAAAGTTCATTGCCGCTTCAACTTTTGGTAACATAGAACCAGGTGCAAAATGACCTTGGTTAATATATTTTTGTAGCTCATAAGGTGAAACTTTTGCTAGATTTTTTTGTTCTGGAGTACCAAAATTTAAAGCAACTTGTTCAACTGCTGTTAAAATGATTAAAAAATCTGCATTGATCGTTTCAGCTAACAAAGCGCTACAAAAGTCTTTATCAATAACTGCTGAAACACCTTGTAAGTGATTATTTTCTCCTTTTATAACTGGAATTCCTCCGCCACCGCAAGTAATCACTAGTTCATTGGCACTGATCAAATGATTGATTGTTTCAATTTCTATGATCTCTTGGGGTTTTGGAGAAGCGACGACTTGCCGATAACCTCGGCCCGCATCCTCTGCTACTACAATATCTTTTTCCATAGCAGCTTGCATTGCTTCTTCTTTAGACATAAAACGGCCAATCGGTTTTGTTGGTTTGTCAAAAGCAGGGTCATTGGGATCTACTTCAACTTGAGTTGCGATCGTAACAACCGGTTTTTCCAACTTGCGAGAAAGCATCTCTTCTCTTAAAGCATTCTGTAAGTCATAACCAATATAAGTTTGGCTCATTGCCACGCTAACGGATAAAGATACCGGAGGATACTTTTTAGGATCTTTAACCGTCATTTCATCCATCGCTAGTTTGATCATACCTGCTTGTGGCCCGTTACCATGAGCTAATACTACTTCATAGTCTTCTTCAATAAGATCCACTACATTAACCGCTGTTTTTTTCACAGCTTCCATCTGTTCTTTCAAATTATTTCCTAAAGCGTTACCACCTAAAGCTACTACAACTTTTGTCATCATTTTCCTCCTGAATCAATAACTTTTTTCTCTTTCATTTCAAAAAAGAAAGAGAAGCTTTAAGTAAAGAAATCTTTTTCATTTCCTTAAAACTTCTCTACTTTTGTTAATTATTCGTCATAATGGCGTTGTTTTCCCCGTTTTTCCAAATCTTTTAAAGCTTGTCCAGGTAATTGGAATTTGCTTAAGAAAATCATCGCAGCAATTACGTAGGGTTTGTAACTAGCTTCTTTGTACAATTCCTTACGGTAACGATCAAATACAGAAGCATCTACTTCGCCTTCATCTGCAGAAACGCCCGTAATATCTGCGGGAAGTGGGTGCATGTATAATGCTTTACCATCTTTTGTTAGCTCCATCATTTCTTCTGTACAAGCCCAATCTTTATGTTGTCTATTTTGCTTTAATAGCTCTTCTTCTAACTCATCAATTGCATCAAAGTCACCTTCACTGTATAATTCCGTTCTTTTTTCCATCGCTTTAAAAGGTGCCCAACTTTTACAATAAATAACATCAGCATCGGTAAATGCTTCTTTCATATCATAAGTCTTTTTAAAAGAACCCCCTGATTTTTCCGCATTTTCCTGCGCTAGTTCTTCGATTTCGGGCATTACTTCGTATCCTTCTGGATGGGTCAAAGTCACATCCATGCCAAAACGTGTCATCAAGCCGATGATTGCCTGAGCAACAGATAGAGGTTTACCATAAGATGGCGAATAAGCCCACGACATGACGATTTTTTTGCCTTTTAAGTTTTCAATACCTCCTACTTCATGAATGATATGATCTAAATCAGCTAAAGCCTGTGTCGGATGATCAGTATCGTCTTGTAAGTCAACTAAGTTAGGACGTTGCTCTAAAATTCCGTCTTCTTGGCTTTCTTTTACGGATTCAATAACTTCGCGCATATAAGCATCACCTTTACCGATATACATATCGTCGCGAATCCCGATCACATCCGCCATAAAAGAGATCATTGTTGCTGTTTCACGGACAGTTTCCCCATGCGAAATTTGTGATTTTTTTTCATCTAAATCTTGTACAGCTAGACCTAACATATTATAAGCACTCGCAAATGAAAAACGCGTCCGCGTGGAATTATCGCGGAATATAGAAACACCTAGTCCAGAATCGAAAATTTTGGTTGAGATATTTCTTTCTCGTAAATCTCTTAGAGCATCTGCAACTTTTAAAGTTGCTTTTAATTCATCTTCTGATTTATGCCAAGTCTGCATAAAATCTTTTCCAAACATATCTGTGGTATTGTAACCATTGATTTCTTCTAATAAATTTTCAAAATTTGCCATT
>JAKDZT010000190.1 GCA_030462125.1 Tetragenococcus sp. | reverse complement strand
TTAAGCAGATTTTTACTGCATGATTTCCGAGAATACTTTCTGCTTTTTCTCGTCCGTACAAGGCTTGTAATTGAGTTAAAGTTTGGCATATTGTTGTAACACCAATACCATACCCTCGACAAGTTGCTAGGAACTCTTCATATTTGGGGAATTTCCCTAAGTTAACAAACTCATCTAAAATAAAATCAACTGGATTCGGCAACTCAGCGTGATTGCTTGCGGCTAACTTATACAGTTCATCAAATAATTGCGAAAAGAAAAGATTAATAAAGCTCTCATACGTATTATCCATGACTGGGATAATAACGTATAAAATTATTTTTTTTCTGCCAATATCTTTTAAGTCAAAATCTGAGAATCTTGTGAATTCAGCAACTTCTTCATCAACAAATTTAGATATTGTAGCTAGTAGACTTTCAATAATTGAAGCTTTCATTTCTCCCTTTGCTTTTTTGAATCCCAATTCATAGGCAGATCGGGCAGGGTGGTCAAATTTTAAATCTAAAAATAATTTGTCTAAAGGACTTTGCGGGTCATTAGGGTCTTCGCTTTCTACGTCGTTTTCTTGTAATACTTGAGTAACACCTGCAAGGTTGCGATACTTTGGTGCTTTTTCTTTGGTAACGTATAGGATAAGAGCTTTAAGTAATTGTCTTTGTGTACTAAACCATACGTCTTGTTTGCCTTCTTTATTTTCGCTTTGAACGATTTTAGTAGCGACTGTTTCGGCATTTATATCTCGTTCAATGTAATCAAACGGGTTGTAGCGATCAGAACTTGTCATATTGGCAAAGTTAATCACATGAACTTGATAACCTTGAGCTAATTTTATGCCAGCTGTTTTTTCGTATATCTCTCCTTTTGGGTCTGTTACGACAATACTATTACTTGTTTCATTAAAAACATTAGTGATAACAACCGATTGTGTTTTATATGAACCCGGTCCACCAACTACAAAGACATTTCGGTTTGGTTTGGTATCATTGTTTTGATAAATAATCTTTCTATCAACCATGCCTAAAATTGTTCCATTCATTGATTTTCCTCCTCTTCATTCTCTCTTTTTTTTAAAGCTTTAAGAATATCTTGGTCGATTTCTTTATTGAAATTGTCAGCCAAATTTTTAGGGGTAATACTAAAGTAATCTTTCATTAAATCTTTTGCATTTCCCCATGTGGCACTTCCGTGTGTATCGGTTTTTGAAGCTTTCCATTCATTACTTTTGGTATTTTTTTTAAATGCGAAATAAAGAATATATATTACAACAGCAATACTAGAAATAATTAATAATGGGTTTCTTTGACTAATGTAAAGTTGATAATAATAAATAGGGTGTATCGCTAATTCTTTTAATGTTTCTTGTACATGATCTCCAAAGTCTAATTTATATTTTGAAAGGGCTAGTACCAATCCTGTAAATAGTTGGGATAAATATAAACCAACCAAAAGGACTAAGCCATATGGAATAAGATCAATTAATTTTTGTTTCATTGTTTTCACCTACGATTTTTTTAATCTCTTCTTTGTCTGTTCCAGTATAACGATCATCATTAGTGATAAATGTAGGAACTTCTTGCAATTGATACTCTGCGATATATTTTTCGTTGTTTGGTTGATTCATGTTAATAAAAAGAATATTATCATTCTTTTTATTTAACCAATAAACTTGATGAAAAATTTCTTGACAAGAAGGACAAGTGTCTTTGTAAAAGAATAATACTTTATTTGTTTCTTTGGATATTTGTACGCTCTCTCGCTGCTTTTCTACATTATTTACATACATATGTGTTATAAAAGTACTTATAGCAACAACCACCATTATTGCAAGACTTATTTTTATTATTCTAGAAAAAGTTTTCTGCTTCAAAACTGTTTCCTAAATTTTTTAATGATTGTATTTGTTTTGTGGTGGGATCAAAAGAAATTTGATACAAAACAGTGTCTTTTTTCCAATCATTATTATCACTTGAACGACTTTCGTATTCTACGACAGCCAATCCTTGCATATTTTCGCCTTGTTTTGCTTGATAGAAAATTTGAGTGTCATTAAGTTTAGAATAAACACTATTTGAATCGCCGTAGGCATCTTCTGGAAAATATTGTTCGAATAATTCTTCTGAAATGAGCGGTTTTATTTCTTCTTTTCTTTGGTCATACGTATCAGGTTCAAATGTAAACATCTTTGTTAGAAATTCTTGCGATACATCATTAAAATCTAGTTCAGATTGATCTTTATTTTGATTGTTATTAAATTTTTTGTAAGTATCTATCTGACTGGTTAATGTTTTATTTTCTTGTTGTACGGTTGTTTGCTTATGTTCTGCTTCTTTTTTATCTTTTTTTAACGTTTGTATCTGCTCTTTTTCTTTCGTGTGTTGTGTATATTGTGTGTAGTTCAAATATAGAGATACCACTAAGATACAAGCGAGAACAATCATGAGTATACGTTTCATATTTCCTCCTTTCTATTCTTCTATAGGTCTGGCTAAAGTAGTGTCTCCAGATAGTAAACTCATAAAAGAAGTACCAAATTGATCTTTGTTTACTTTGTCTTCAACTCCACCAATTTGAACAATATCTGTATCTTTTCCTTGCCAGTCTTCTAAAAGAATTGCGGTATGTCCATTATTCCCTAGACCACCACCAACATTAACTATAACTACATCTCCAGCTTTTGCATTATTTGGTTTAATCTGTTTAAAATAATTATTATCCTTTTTTGCGTCATCTGCCATTATGACTGTATTGTAGGGAGTTTCAGGAACTTTATACCCTGATTTTTTTAAAATGAGCCAAACAAAGGAAGAACAATCCGCATTGCCGTTTTTATCAGGATTCCTTGCTGTACCTAAATTTGTTCGATTTGGTTGGGAGTAACTCATATGGCCAATTAATTCTTTGGCATTTTTTGTCGTTTCTCCTCCTCCTGACCCACCTGAACTATCATCATCATCAGAGCAACCTAAAGCTTCTTCATCATTTTCGCTAGCATTATTTAATGATTCACTAGATACAGGGTCGTTTGTTCCGAATTCTGCGTACCATTTATTTGCATAGTTTAATCTACTTCCCATTTGAGGGTCGCCAGCTCGTTCAAATAATACTTGCCATTGACTAGTTGCTTTTTTTACGTCTTTTTCTTTAAGTGCTTCAACAGCTCCTTTTTCAGCTCCTTTTAGTTCACTATCTAAAAATTCAAGTTGTAAACCTAAATTATCCCAGTCCTTGCCTTTCTTGTCAGCAAAGTCTTTTAATTTGGTAGTTCTGTCGTCTGTCCATTGGGCTAATCCGTGTCCTGACGTTGGATTGCTTTTATTTTCAACGGCACTTGGGTCTAAATTACTTTCTTGTTCTAAATTTCCTAAAACTGCACTAGCGCCTTGAGGTGTGGCTTGATGATTTTTTACTAAAAAATCGTATGTTTGCTTGGCGTTTTCTTTTTGACTTTTACTATCCGCTTCAATTGAAGTTGTTGCTTCATTTCCGTCTTCACAATTTTCTTCTAAATCGCCTGCAATGGCTGCGAAAAGGCTAACGAGTAATATTATAGTACCTATTACTATATAGGCGATTAATTTCCATTTATTTTTTTGGTATTGAATCATATCAACCACCTAGTTCATCTAAAGTTTTTTGTGCTGCTTCTTGATCTTCTTTTGCTTCATCTAGATTTGTCTCTGCTTCTTTTATTTTGTCGTCTTTGTTATCGTCATCATCATCTAGGTCTTTTGCGTCTTCTAATTTTGTTTCATTATCTGCTACAGTAGTTTTAGCGTCTTCAAGTTCCATTTTGGCTTCTAATACGTCTGATTTTTCAGAAGATATGCCCGCAAGTTTGTCTTTTACTTTTGCTGCACCT
>JAKDZT010000189.1 GCA_030462125.1 Tetragenococcus sp. | reverse complement strand
AGAATACAAACTAGTCAATCGAGGTCCGAATGTTCCAAAAGAAGCTGTTCAATCGCTATTAGAACAAATCAACAATTTACAAGAAGGCGATTATTTATGTGTATCGGGGAGCTTTCCACAAGGTGTCTCTTCATCGATTTTAGTCGATATGGCAAAAATTTGTCAGAACAGAAAAGTTCATCTAATTATTGATAGCAGCTATTTAGATGTGATGGATTGTTTAACTTATCAACCATTTTTATTAAAACCAAACGAAGAAGAATTAGCTTTGTGGTTTAATACTGAGATTAATTCGCAAGAAGACTATGTTTATTATGGTAATGAATTATTAAAAGCAGGAGCTCAAAATGTACTGATTTCTTTAGGGGCGAATGGCGCTGTTTTATTGAATAAAGAAGGGATCTTTTTTGGAAATTCACCTAAGGGCGAAGTCGTTAATACAGCATGCGCTGGAGATACTTTACTAGGAACATTTTTGGCAGGAATTTTAAAAGGGAAAAATATCGAAGATAACTTAAAACTTAGTTTGGCAGCTGGCAGTTCTACGGCTTTTCATAAAGGTCTAACGGATTTTTCAGATGTGGATGATTTACAAAGACAAATTACCATTTCAAAAAAGGAGTGAACTAATATGGCAAGGTATCAAATTGTAGGCGCAACAGGTTGCCCTACTGGGATTGCACATACCTATATGGCGCAAGAAGCTTTACAACAAGCGGCTGAAAATAAAGGCGTTAGCATCAAAATCGAAACTCATGGACAAGTTGGTATCGAAAATGAATTAACCGCCCAAGAAATAGCAGATGCTGATGCAGTAATTATTGCAGCAGATAAAGATGTACAAAAAGAACGCTTTGCTGGCAAACAAGTGATCAATGTTGCGGTAGGTAGAGGGATTAAAGAAGCGGATCAATTAATTGACGATGCACTAGCAGGTAAAGGTGAAGTCTTGGAAGGTGAAAGTAAGCAAGAAGAACAGTCAGAACAAACAGAAGGCCAAGGCGAAACAAAGCAAGCCAATAGTATTGGTCGAAACATTTACAATAATTTGATGAATGGTGTTTCGCATATGCTGCCGTTTGTGGTCGCTGGAGGTATTTTGATGGCGGTTTCTTTTGCGATTTGGGGTGTTTATTCGGCGGAACCTGATAGTGCACAATATAATGAAACGGCTGCGATGATTAAAGGCATTGGCGATATGTCGATGGGACTAATGGTACCTGTGTTATCCGCTTATATTGCTGAAGGGATCGCGCAACGTCCTGGCTTAGCCGTTGGTTTTGTCGGCGGTTTAATTGCTGATGATGGCGGAACGGGATTTTTAGGCGGGATCTTGTCTGGTTTTCTAGCAGGATATTTCATGCTGGCTTTGAAAAAATTACTAGCTAAAATGCCTAAATCATTAGACGGGTTAAAAGCTATTTTTCTTTATCCAGTTATTGGCGTTTCTGTGGTTGGTGTGATTATGTGGTTATTGAGCGGTCCAATGGAGGCAATCAACCAAGCAATGATGAACTTTTTAGTCAACTTTGAAGGCTCGAATCCTTTAATTTTAGGCATCATTATTGGTTGTATGTCCGCCTTTGATATGGGAGGCCCCCTTAATAAAGCAGCTTATGTTACTGGGACTTTTCTTTTAGCGCAAGGAAATAGTGGATTTATGGCTGGCGTTTCCGCAGCTTGTATCGCACCTCCATTGATTACTGGTTTTGGTGCTCTATTTTTCGGTAAATATTTTGAAAAAAATGATCGTAATGCTGGATTCGTTAATTTTATTTTGGGATCTACTCATATTACTGAAGGAGCAATTCCTTTTGCCACAAAAGACCCATTACGAAACATCCCAATTTTTATGCTAGGTTCTTCCATCGCAGCTGTATTAACTTACATGTTTAATGTGCAAGTACCTGCGCCTCATGGTGGTTTCCTAGTTTTACCAGTTGTAACAGGTAAAGTAGCCTGGGTTTCTTCCATCTTATTAGGATCAATTATTGCAGGCTTATTATTTGGCTTTAAACAAAAAAGACTTGCAGTAAAAAACAATACAAACGAAAGTGAGACAGCATAATGCAACAATATATTAAAGAAGAAAATATCTTTTTAAACCAAGAATTAACAACACAAGATGAGGTATTTCAATTTTTAGCAGAACAAGCAGTAAAAGCAGGGATTGCGACAGACGCTGAGGCTATTTATCAAAAATTCAATGGACGGGAAGAAGAGAGTACAACCGGCATGATGGATGGCTTTGCTATTCCTCATGCGAAAGATAAATCAATAAAAGAAGCAGAGGTAATCATTGTTTATCCTAATTCGGGGATTGAGTGGGAGAGCATGGACGATAGCCTTTCTAAGTATATTATTGCTTTATTTGTTCCCGATACAGAAGCTGGAACCACGCATTTAACTCTTTTATCTACATTAGCACGTTTGTTAATGAAAGCTGATGTCACAGACAAATTAAAAAAAGCCACATCTGCTACTGAAATCGCAGAAGTATTAAATTCCAATATTGCTGAATCATAAAAAGGAGATTACTAGTTATGAATAAACAAGAACATTTAAGTCAACTTATGAATGAAGAAGGTGTGATTAGCGCTTTAGCAATCGACCAAAGAGGGGCAATGAAAAAAATGATCGCCCCTTACAAAGAACCAGAAGGTAACGATATTTCTGACTTTAAAAGTTTAGTGGCAACGGAGCTAACCCCTTATACTTCTTCTATCTTGTTGGATCCGGAGTATGGCTTACCAGCTGCAGGAAAAAAAGCCAACAGCAGTGGATTATTACTTGCTTATGAAAAATCCGGTTATGATGCGACAACACCTGGCCGTTTGCCTGACTTACTTGATGTTTGGTCCGTTCACCGATTAAAAAAAGCCGGTGCTGATGCTTGCAAATTCTTACTTTATTATGATGTAGACGAAGACCAAGCAATCAATGATCAAAAACATGCTTTTATCGAACGAATTGGTGCCGAATGTGTAGCAGAAGACCTACCTTTCTTTTTAGAATTAGTTTCTTATGATGCTTCTGGTTTAGACGTCAAAAGTGCAGAGTATGCGAAAGTAAAACCGCACAAAGTTAACGAAATGATGAAAGAATTTTCTGCTGAAAAATACCATGTAGATGTATTAAAAGTTGAAGTGCCAGTAAATATGGCTTTTGTCGAAGGTTATAGTGATGGAGAAGTTGTTTATAGTCAAGATGAAGCAGCTGATTACTTTGTTGATCAAACTAATGCAACTGACTTACCATTCATCTTCTTAAGTGCCGGAGTATCAGCTGAATTATTTCGTGACACCTTGCGTTTTGCCAAAGGAGCTGGATCAACTTTTAATGGCGTCTTATGTGGCCGGGCAACTTGGGCAGATGGCGTTCCTGTTTTTGTACAAGATGGTAAACAAGCCGCTATCAAATGGTTACAAACACAAGGTAAACAAAACATTGACGAATTAAATGAAGTATTAAAGATAACAGCTACACCAATTAAATAGAAGATAATAAAGACTGGTTACTGTGAAGTTAATTTATAGTAGCCAGTTTTTTATAGGAGATCAGTACACAAGTCCTCTACTTTTTGGGCTTAATTTTTCTTATCTTCGGACATTTGCAAAGGGATTTTCTTGTAATGTCTCAACAAACTCATCGAAGCCTTTTTTAATCCGGATCTCTCAAGTAATGGTATATACTCTTTTTTTATCACTCTATTTTAACTCTCCAAATACTATACTCATAGTTCTTCAAAATCATCTTCCGAAAAATTATCCATCAGATCAAAGACGTAGTCTAAAGTATAAGTTTCACGCAGATAAAGCTCTTCCTGCATTCTTTCATATTCTCTTTTGGAAAGCATAACGACACCTTCATTTG
>JAKDZT010000188.1 GCA_030462125.1 Tetragenococcus sp. | reverse complement strand
GGAGATGAGTCATATGGATAATGTAGTACCAGTATCGGATTTGAGGTCGTATAATCAAACATTAAGAGAAGTCCAAGAAGGCCAACATGTTGTTTTGACAAAAAATGGGTATGCAAAATATGTCGTTACGGATTATGAAGAATGGAAAAAAATGAAAGCAACAATTGATTTATTTAGTGAGCTGCAAAAAGGTGTTCAATCACATAAGACGGAAGCAACGTTATCTCTTGATGAACTGAAATCGCATATAAAAGATGAATAGTAAAAAATATGAATTATCAATTGCTGCACAAGTTGAACGTGATTTAAGGGAAACAATCCTTTATAAAAGTAGTTTAGGGACATTTCAGACAAATATTGATGCGTTCATAGACCACCTATTTACTGGAATAGAACAATTACAATATTATCCATTATCTGGTTCTGCTTTAGAAAATAAAACGAGTGTTCCAACAGAAATACGGTACTTAGTTATTGAAGACTATCTTGTTTTCTACGAATTTATTGACGAAATAGTCAGCATTTATCGTATCTTATCAGCAAAACAAGATT
Organism: Tetragenococcus sp.; assembly: GCA_030462125.1. Taxonomy (GTDB): domain Bacteria; phylum Bacillota; class Bacilli; order Lactobacillales; family Enterococcaceae; genus Tetragenococcus. Next base: position 3,324 of record JAKDZT010000188.1, on the reverse strand, counting down.
ATATTAAAATCTTAGGATTAGAATAGGAACTTTAATACATTAAATGACGTAGTATAAATAATTAAGGAGCTGTCTACCAAATGGTGGGCAGTTTTTTTGTTTTCGAAACTAGAACAGGCAGGATCAATTGGCTAACTATCGCCTAGTTTATTCACTTCACATTGAAAAACCACTGCAAAATCTTAGTCATTTCTTCTGTTGCGGCCTTTTTAGATATGGTGTCTTGGTTTTTAAGCCACCAAAAAGCAGCTTGTTTAAAAGCACCTAGTAAAACTTGCAGACTAAATTCTATATTGGTTGGTAAATAGTAACCCTCGTCATAAAAATACTGTAGCCGTTTTGCTAAGTGTTTATTTAAATGCTCATCTGCGGTTTCGAAAACAAAAAAACTAGTCGCGTCAATTTGTAAGGTTAACAGCACTTTTTGATATTCGTCTATGGCGTTAATCATTGTATGAAAAAGAGTGGTGAAATAACGAACAGGGTGGGTATCATCGGTTTCTTTATCCACTTGCGCGATATAGTGTTCTTGTAATGTCTGAATGGTGAAATTGAAAAAGTCATACTTATCATTAAAGTGCTTATAAAAAGTGGGCCGCCGTATTCTAGCTTTTTGACACAATTCATTGACGGTTAATTTGTCGATCGGTTTTTCTTTAAGTATTTCTAATAAAGCAGTAATGAGAGAGTCATATGTTTTTTGGATACGTAGATCAATTGAGCTTTCCATGAGAAAAATTCTCCTTTCAAAAATTTTAATAAACAATTTTGCGGCATATGTAAGTTAAGTTTCATATTAAGCATTGTTGTTTGTTGCAATTTACGTCAAGCATATTATAATCAATAAATGAACATATGTAAATAAACGATCATATGTCTTTTAACATACTTTTGTAAACGAGGAGCGAAAAGATATGTCAGTGATTGAAATCGAACAACTAACAAAAGATTACGGTTCTCATCGTGGTGTATTTGATGTATCTTTTGCGGTTGAAGAAGGCGAAGTTTTTGGCTTTTTAGGTCCTAACGGCGCCGGCAAAACCACAACGATTCGACATTTAATGGGCTTTTCTAAGCCACAATCTGGCACGATTAAAGTGTCGAATAAAGATTCATGGAAAGATGCAGCGGCGATCAAACGAGAAGTCGGCTATTTGCCTGGTGAATTGGCCTTTCCGAAAAATATGACAGGAAAAGCCTTTATTGATTTTATGGCAAGAGAACGGCAAATCACGGATATGACAAAAACCGATCATTTGATTGATATGTTTGAATTGGACATTTCTCCTAAACTAGATACGATGAGTTTGGGAACTCGGCGGAAAGTAGCTATTGTGACGGCATTCATGCATGATCCCGATATTTTGGTTTTGGATGAACCTACAAGTGGATTGGATCCGGTTATGCAAGAACGATTTATTGAGTTTCTGTTAGAGGAAAAACAAGCAGGCAAGTCGATTTTATTATCGAGTCATATTTTCAGTGAAGTGGATGCCACTTGTGATCGAATCGCGATCATTAAAGAGGGCGAAGTGGTTTCGACGGTGGTTGCTGATGATATTCGGAAAAATGAAAATAAGACTTATAAAATTGAGTTTGCCGATGAAGAGGAATATCAACGTTTTGTCGAAAATACTTCACTAAATGTGGCAGTAAAACGAGCAAGCCAAAATCAGGTAAAAGTTGAAATTCAAGATAAAAACATCCGAGAATTGTTTACCGATTTGAGTCAGTATCAGTTGAATTTTATTACAGAAGAGAAGTTCTCATTAGAAGATTACTTTATGAACTTTTACGATACAAACAAAAGTGTTTCATCCGGAGAAGAGGTGTTGAGCCATGGGATACATTGATTTAGAAAACTTGACCAAGGATTACGGACAAAATAGTGGCGTATTTGATATTTCCTTATCAATCGAACAAGGTGAAACCTTTGGGCTAGTTGGTATCAATGGCGCCGGAAAAACCACCACAATTCGCCAGTTGATGGGTTTTATTAAGCCCGACAGTGGAGCAGCCTTTGTTAATGGCATGGATTGTCAAAAAAGTAGTGCCCAAATTAAACGCTTTGTCAGTTATGTACCTGGAGAAATTAATTTTCCAGCAGACAAAACCGGTGAAACCTTCTTAAAACGGCAGATGGAAAAAGCAGGACGCGGCAGTTGGGAACGTTGTAAGGAAATTTGCGAAAGGCTGCAATTGGATTATACCGCTGGACTAAAAACAATGAGTAAAGGGATGAAACAAAAAACTGCCTTGGCCGCAGCGTTTTCCTTGGATTCTGATGTGTTGATTTTAGATGAACCTTCAACTGGCTTGGATCCTTTAATGCGTGATGTGTTTATTGACTTGATCAAGGAAGAAAAGGAAATGGGTCATACGATCTTCTTATCGAGTCATATTTTTGAAGAAATCGAACAAACTTGTGACCGCGTAGCTATGATTAAAGATGGTCGTATTATTGATCAACTTGTCATGGACGATCTTCTTCATAATAAAAACAAAACGTATAAATTAGAATTTAAAACAAAGGAAAGTTTTCAACAATTCCAAGCGCTAGGTTATGAGTTGACGAATGTAAAAGAAGAGGATCTGCAATTAAACGTCAACATCAATGATAAAGATATCAATGACTTGATGAATGATCTTCAACATTATGATGTTTTATTCTTTAAAGAAATCAAAACGAATTTTGAAGATTACTTTACCAATGTATTCAAGGAGGAAGTCGCCCATGTTTAGTAAACCAATTTTTAAACAAAGTGTACGCAGTAATGGGCCCTTATGGTTAGTCATCACTGCTGTTTTAAGTATACTTATTACTATTTTTATTGTGAGTTTTGATGCGGATGATATCGGTCAGATCGTCAGTGCAGCAGAAGATACGTCCTTTGGTGATCAAGTTTCTGATCTAGGTACCTTAATGGGAACGTTAGAAATGTTTTTTAAGATGGTCGCCATTTTACTTGGTTTAATCTATGGCGTATTTTGCGCCAATAATTTAGTGGTAAGTGAAATCGATAGTGGTTCGATGGCTTATACCTTATCCACACCGATTAAAAGAGGAACGGTTATTTTTACCAAAATGGTTTATATGATTGGCTCCATTATTTTGATGTTTGCCGTCACAGCAGGTGTTGGTATGGGCGCAACAGAAATCGTTCATAACAATCTCTCAGGGAATGCCATTACAGAAGATGTGGAAGAAGCAGCGGCTTCACTTGATCGCGACCCTTCTTATGTGCGCGACAATCTTTATATGATTGAAGATGACGATTATGCCCTACAAGCCGGCGCCGATGCACGTGGCATGGACCAAACGGC
>JAKDZT010000187.1 GCA_030462125.1 Tetragenococcus sp. | reverse complement strand
ATGTCTTTTTCCAAAATTGCTCTAGCTAGTTTAAAATATCATCGACGTATGACTGCTTTTTATGTCCTTTTCTTAGCCGTTTCATTCTTTTTATTATTTGTTATTGATAGTTTAAAAATCTCATTACCTTATATATATGATCATACGGAAAGCTTGCTTACTTCTTCTGGCTACTCATTAGAAAAGCAGAGCATCTTAACGTCCATCCAAGAGCCAACTGAAGTTGTCAATCATTATTATAATATGACCAAAAAAGTAGCCATTACTTTGTTTGTAGCGGTATTTTTGTTTTATTTTTTTGCTTGTCAAATCCTAAGAGAAAAAGAATTTCTGATTTGGAGACACGCGGGTAGCACCACTTTTTCTTGGCTTCGTTTTAACTTACTAGAAACGCTTTTTCCTATGCTCATTTTTATTTTAATTTTCGCTGTTACTATCATGGTTTTTCAACGGTTTTTCGTTGGCTTTATTTTAACCCAACATTTAAAAATTATTGAATCATTCAATGGTGTGCAGACAATTACAGAACAGCTCACACAAGATAACCTAGATCGTCTGATGGTACGTTTTCCTCGAACAAACCAAGCCTTTATTCAATCGATTTTACTACCAAGCCAAGAATGGACGAAAATTCTTTTCGCATCTCTTGGACAAACCGTTCGTAGTTTTTTATTCCTGGTTTTCCCAGCTCAAATTGGCGCCATAGGCATTCACCACTATTGGAGGCATAAATTTTGGAACAAACAAATCATGTAGAACAATTGCCTGCAGGCTTTTATCTTGTTGTAACAGAAGCGTATAGAAAAGATTTTTTTAACCAGCGGGATAAACAGACCAGCCCTACAATTGGTGAAGTTACAGGCAATTGGGAACAACTCCCCTATCTATCATTAAAAGAAAATACACTTTTAGGCGTAGATAAGACCAAACGACCGAGGCTTTTAACTTATAGCAGATTAGCCGACATTAATCTCAAACTGTTTACTAAACAGGAAAAACAGCTGACGCAGTTTGACAAAATAAAGCTACAGTTTGTCCACTTATTACTAAAAGAAACATCAATTATTTATCTTCATGACTGTTTTGATTCGCTGACAGTTAATCAAATGCAGTGGCTTTTAGGTTTTTGTCACCAACTGGCACAAAAATATTCCTTATGTATATTATTATTTAGTAAAAATGAGCAATTGCTTCATTCTCCTAGCATTGACGAAATCTTTTAAAAATAAGCTTACATTAAAATAAAGCGACTGAGACAAAAGTAAATGTCCCAGCCGCTTTATTTTTATTCTACTCTTCTACTTCTTCGTCCGGATCTGTATCGGGAAAAGTAATAACAAAGCTTGTCCCTTCGTTTGGTTGACTGTGCACTTCAATGGTTCCTCTATGCATGTTAACTAATTCTTGTACAATCGGAAGGCCTAAGCCTGATTCGCCAAATTTTTTATTCTTTCGAGAAGGGTCAATTTTATAATAACGTTCAAATATGTTATTGACTTGATCTTCTGTCATCCCGATCCCAGTATCGGTAATAGTAACGATCGTTTCTAAATAACCTTTTTCGATCTTCAATCGAATTTCACCATTTTCAGTGAATTGGATGGAGTTTTGAATAATATTAACAACAATTTGTACAAAGCGATCATAGTCAGCAAAAATCGGCACCGATTCTGTCGTCTCTAAAATTAATTGATCATTAGCTGCTTGTGCTTTTTTCTCCATTTGAACAAGAATTGATTGTAAAGCTTGCGTACCATCAAACTTTTTAACGACTATAGAAATTTGGTTCGTCCGAATTTTCTCATAGTCTAGATTTTCATTGACTAGACGGATCAATCGATTGGTTTCATTTTTCATTAGATGAATCGCATTTTCCTTTTGACCTTCTGGAACGGCATCATATTGTAAGCCTTCTAATATCCCATTGATCGTGGTCAAAGGTGTCCGCATTTCATGAGAAGCATCTGCCATAAATTGTCTACGACGTTCTTCTTGTCGATCAATTTCTTCTTGCGATTCCTTTAATGAAGTCGACATTTTATTGAAGTCTTCAGCTAACTCATCAAATTCATCGCGATGATGTGAAGGCAAGATGTTATCAAAGTTGCCATTTGCAATTTCTCTAGTGGCTTCCTTCATACGATTAATACGCCTAACCTGAAATTTAGCGTATATGAAACTAATAATTAAAGCAACGATAACTGATAGAATGAATCCTTTAAACAAATTATTGGTAAATTCTGCCACCGAATCTTTCACATTCTGCGCAGACTGTGTCACGATTAATGCCCCATAAAATTCATTATCTAAATTAAAAGGAATCATCGCATAAGAAGTAGCTTCATTTTCCCCGAAGATATTTTTACTTGCTGTAACCTGTTGCTGCTGTCCAGCACGTAATTGTTTCCAATAATTATTAAACGGAAACGAAATAGGCTTTTCCGACGAAGTAGGATAAAGAACTTCTTGCGAATCAGTAATAAACGTAAAATGAACATTTTGCTGGTTCAACATTGCTTCAGAGCGACTTAAGGAATCTCTAGTGACTTCCTCTAACGAATAAGTAGGCAAATTATCATTGATTTCCTCTACAACCGCGTCAGCATAGCCAAAAAGCTGGCGATAATTATTTTCTTCGATTGTCTGTTTGGTCATTTGGGTAAAAGTAATCCCTAAAGTGACTAACGTTACTAAGATAACAACCCAAAAAGCGAGCAGTTGTTGGTATAAATAGCGCATCATTCAACACCTGAATCATCAAATTTATAACCGACGCCCCACACCGTTTGAATCACTTGTGGTCCAATTTTTTCAATTTTTTGCCGTAATTTTTTAATATGCGCATCTACCGTACGTTCGTCGCCAAAATATTGATAGTCCCATACGAGTTCAAGTAATTTTTCACGAGAAAAAACTTGCCGTGGCTTATTAGCTAATGTATAAAGCAGATCAAATTCTTTAGGCGTTAAATCTGTTATCTCTTTTCCATTCAGATAAGCTTCTCTTGTTTTCGTATTCATTTGGAAGCGTTCTGTTTGTACGTCAAATGCTGTATCAGCTTCTTGCGTATCGTCTGGTGCAATACTTTTTAGATCACTGCGACGATGAAGAGCCTTCATACGAGCCACCAAAGTTAAGGGACTAAAAGGCTTAGTTACATAATCGTCTGCCCCAATTTCTAAGCCGATCACTTGGTCACTTTCCGAATCTCTAGCTGTCAGCATAATTAACGGGACCGTGCTAGAAACTTCACGAATTTTACGAGCTACGACCATGCCATCCACTTCAGGTAAATTTAAATCCAGTATGATCATATCCCAATTTTGGGGATCGTCTAGAAAAGCATCAATCCCTGTTTGCCCATCATATTTAAAGGTTACTTCCCAACTCTCATTCAAAAAAAACATTTGCATCATTTCGCAAACAGATTCATTGTCCTCAATCATTAATATATTCATGTGACTCACCTCTTACTTTTTGAACAAATTTTTGTTATTTAGTTTTGATTCTCCTAAAGAAAGAAACGTTAAACTATAGAATAATAAGCATTTTAATTAAGAAAAAAATGGATTCATAGTTCCTTTCTTCTATTCTTTCATTAGTATACTCCAAAGTGAATATTGGTCCAACCAATTCCTAATTTTCTTTGAGAAACCTTTGGAAATTATATGCTTTGGTCACTATAAGCTATTAATAGTAACCGGCTTATAAACTACTTTTTAAAAAATTGAATATACTTTTGAATACATTATATTTAAATTAATGAAAACAAAAGACGCCAAAACCCTCACTTAAAAAGGATTTTGGCATCTACTGAAAAGCTTTGTAATCTCCATATGGAGACGGCGGGAGTTGAACCCGCGTCCAGACATATCGCCTCTTG
>JAKDZT010000030.1 GCA_030462125.1 Tetragenococcus sp. | reverse complement strand
AGAAAAAGCCAAAGTGGATGACTTTGGCTTTTTCCCGAACAACGAAATTATTTATTATCGTCGTCATCTACTTCTTCAAAATCTGCATCCACTACATCATCGTCACCGGAAGTATTAGAAGCATCATCTGAACCTTCTTCGCCTTGTTGATCTTGTGACGCTTGTTCATACATCTTAACGCTCAAGTTTTGTACAATTTCATTTAATGCATCACGTTTTGCCTTCATATCTTCAGTGTCGTCAGCTTCAACTGCAGCTTTTAGTTCGTCACGTGCATTTTCAGCTTTCTTAACTTCTTCTTCGTCGACTTTTCCATCAAGTTCGCTCAATGTTTTATCAACAGTGAACAATAGAGAGTCTACATCATTACGTAGATCGGCTTCTTCCTTGCGTTCTTCGTCGGCTTTGGCATTTTCTTCAGCGTCTTTAACCATTTGGTTAATTTCATCTTCTGATAGTCCGGAAGAAGATTGAATGGTAATTTTTTGTTCTTTTTGTGTACCTAAGTCTTTAGCTGAAACATTTACAATACCGTTTTTGTCGATATCAAATGTAACTTCAATTTGTGGCACACCACGTGGAGCAGCTGGAATATCCGTTAATTGGAAACGACCTAATGTCTTGTTATCAGCAGCCATTGGACGTTCACCTTGTAATACGTGAATATCTACGGCTGGTTGGTTATCAGCTGCGGTTGAGAATACTTGTGATTTGCTCGTTGGAATCGTAGTGTTACGATCGATCAACTTGGTAAATACGCCACCCATCGTTTCAATTCCTAATGATAGTGGAGTTACGTCAAGTAGAACCACGTCTTTCACATCACCTGTAATAACGCCGGCTTGAATTGCAGCACCCATAGCAACAACTTCGTCTGGGTTTACAGATTTATTTGGTTCTTCGCCAGTTTCTTTACGTACAGAATCAACAACAGCTGGGATACGAGTTGAACCACCAACTAAGATCACTTGATCAATATCGGATTTAGATAAATCAGCATCTTTTAAAGCTTGGCGTACTGGTTGTTTCGTACGGTCAACTAAGCTACTAGTTAATTCATCAAATTTTGCCCGTGTCATGTTCATTTCCAAGTGAAGTGGGCCATCTTCGCCGGCTGTGATAAATGGTAAGCTGATTTGTGTGCTTGAAACGCCTGACAAATCTTTCTTAGCTTTTTCAGCAGCGTCTCTTAGACGTTGTAAAGCCATTTTATCTTTACTCAAGTCAATGCCATTTTCTTTTTTGAACTCACTGACTAAATGATCGATGATTTTGTTATCAAAGTCATCCCCACCTAGTTTATTATCACCAGCAGTTGACAATACATCAAAAACGCCATCGCCTAATTCTAAGATAGAAACGTCAAAAGTACCGCCACCAAGGTCAAATACTAAGATCTTTTCGTCTTGTTCTGTTTTGTCTAGACCATAAGCTAAAGCAGCTGCAGTTGGTTCATTAACAATCCGTTCAACTTCTAAACCAGCAATTTTACCAGCATCCTTGGTTGCTTGACGTTGCGAATCGTTGAAATAAGCTGGAACTGTAATAACAGCTTTATCTACATCTTCGCCTAGATAATCTTCAGAAAAGCCTTTGATATGTTGCAAGATCATTGCTGAAATTTCTTGTGGTGTATAAGATTTATCATTTGCTTCTACTTTATAACCTTCTTCACCAATATGACGCTTGATGGAAGTAATGGTATCAGGGTTAGTAACAGCTTGTCGTTTTGCTACTTCACCTACTTGGATTTCACCATTTTTGAATGAAACAACAGAAGGGGTTGTACGATTTCCTTCTGGATTTGTGATAATTTTTGATTCGCCGCCTTCTAAGACTGAAACGGCTGAGTTTGTCGTACCTAAGTCAATGCCAATTACTTTACTCATATTATAATCTCCTTTGTCATTTTATTATTCATTTAAATTGAAATAAGCTAATTTATTGTGCGACAACAACCATACTAGCACGAAGTACGCGATCATAAAGCTTATAGCCTTTTTGCAATACTTGCACTACGGTTTCTGCCGGATGTTTCTCTGTCGCAGGAACGGTTTGTACTGCTTGATGCAGTGTAGGATCGAACGTTTCACCTTCAGCAGAAATTTCTTCAATTCCTTCTTCTTGCATGGCAAAACGTAAACTTTCTAAGGTCATTTCTACGCCCTTTTTTAAGTTTTCATTTTGCTCGCCTTCGACCTCAATGGCTACAGCACGTTCTAAGTTATCCAAGGCAGGGAGTAATTTTTTCCCTAAATCCTGCGAACGATATTTCTGTAACGTTTCTCTTTCATTACGAAAACGATTATTCATATTAGAAACTTCAGCTGAAGCGCGAAGATATTTATCTTCCATTTCATTCAGTTGAGCTTTTAAATCTTCAACTTCAGAAACAGGTTGAACATTTTCATTCTCTTCTTGTTCAAGAATTTCACTATCTTCAGTTGTTTCGTTTTCGTTGGTTTCAGCAGAAAATGTTTCTTCTACTTCTTCTGCATTTTTTTCTTTATCAGACAATGATCTAACATCCCTTCTATATAAATAATTGACAATTCACGCAGACTATCCGAATGAATCAATCGAACGATAATAATCACTCAGCGTTGCTGCTAGTTCTTGACGAAATACATCAAGTAAACTAAACATTTTAGAATACGGCATACTAGCCGAACCTAATATGGCGATTGTACCATTACCATGACCTTTGATCTCATAGTTCGCTTGAATCAAGCTCATACCGCTCAATAGGTCATTTCCCAGCTCAGAGCCGATTCGTACTTGGATCGGCTGATCTTTTGCACTCAACAATTCATTCAAGCGTTGCGAGTTTTCCATAAATAAATACATTGCTTTAAACTGATCGACATCTTGGATTTGATCGGAATTTAATAGGTTCATCTGACCGCCTACAAAAATCTTTTCTTCAAAAGCTTCACCCAACACATTGTTGAATAAATCAAGAATTCCTTCAGTTGTTTGAAAATATTTATGAAGAATCATTGGAATCTCTGTCCGTAAACGTTGATAGACAGTCAGTAAGGGTTCACCAATTAATTTATCATTGATGATACGTACGATTTTTTCCAGATCCTCACTACCTACGCTTTTAGGTATCGAAAAGACTTGGTTTTCAACGTTTCCCTTATCAGTGACAATGATTGCGATCACTTGCCGATTATTTAACGGAATCATTTTGAAACCTGTCAACCTTCTACTCCTCACATCCGGACCAATAGATAATGCCGTATAACTGGTCAGCTTGGAAAGAATTTTAGCTGATTGTTCAATAATATCGTTAATCTCATGAAAATCTTTTCCTAAGGACTGCCGAATGGTATCTACTTCACTTTTCTTTAACTTTTCCGGTGTTAGTAGATGGTCAACATAGTAACGATAGCCTTTTAAAGAAGGGACACGACCTGAAGAAGAATGTGTTTTTACCATGAGGCCGTATTCTTCTAATGTCTTCATTTCATTTCTAATCGTGGCTGAGCTAGCTGCGATCCCTTCTTCCATCAGCGTTTTAGATCCGATTGGCTTTCCTAAATTTGTATAATTATGAATTATCAGATGCAAGATATTATCTTGTCTTTGCGTCAACAAATTTATCACCTTCTCATTAGCACTCCTTCTATCTAAGTGCTAATACGATTACTAATATATCATAAATATCAGAGATGTCAAGGGGAAATGCTCAAAAAATTAGCACTCTTTATATTAGAGTGCTAATGAATAAAAAATGACGATCCAAAAACGACTGTTTTCATGAAATAGTATTTTTTATTTGTTCAAATTAGATAATATTCTTTGTTTCTCCTCTTACTTATTATAGAAGAGTTGTCTTATTTTTCCTAGTAAAGTAAAGAGACTAAAGCTAAACTTTGACAAGTTGAGCTTTATGACTTAACCTTAAGATAATACTTGGATAACAAGAAGGAGATGACAGTTATGGAAGAACCCATTTTTTTCAACCGCGGAAACGCTCTAACGTCAACAGTTGACCAAGAAGAATTGATGAAAAAAGTCCAAATTGAAAAAGACAAGCGCAAACTTGACGATAAATTAGTCGTTGTACAAGATAACAGTGGTGAATATCTACTGTTCGATTTTTCCGACGCTGATTCTAAAAACGATCAAGCAACGGAATTTCAAGTAAAACAAGTAATCGAAAATGAAGATTCATCTGAATAAAAAAGGTGGCAACAGAAGTTTTAAGTTTTGTTGCCACTCTTTTTTATTTACAAGCTAAGCTCATAGCATTAACGTTCTTATGAGCTTAGCCAAGATTAACCACACTGCTTTGTCATTCTTACGAGCTTATTTCCTTTTTGCCACACTGTTTTTATTTTCTTATGTGCTTAATCTATCTTAAACCGACTTTTTTTGCTCCCTTTCTTCATTTAAGCTCATAGTTCTGGCAATCTAACGTGCTTAGCTCAGGTTAACCCCACTACTTTGTCGTTCTTACGAGCTTATTTCCTTTTTAGCACACTAGTTTTAGCTTCTCACGCGCTTAGTCCATTCTAAATGAACAAAAAATTCTTTTTGCTGTTTCCATAATATAAATTCAATTTTTCAGCGTTGTAAAATAACGACGCGTGTCTTCTTCATCCTTTTTTAACTGTTGGATTAATTCGTCCGCACTATTAAACGCTACTTGTTCGCGTAAGAGATGGTTCCAGCGCACACTGACTTGTTCGCCATAAATGTCTTGTGCAAAATTTAAAATATACACTTCAATTGTCAATTGTCGGCCTTTTTCGAAGGTATCATTGTGACCAATAGACCCCATTGCTGGGTACCACTTATCTCCTACTTTAATTTCAGAGGCATAGACACCTTCCTTGGGCAAACGCGTGGTGCTGCTCGCTTTGACATTCGCCGTAGGAAAGCCTAAAGTGCGTCCCCTAGCGTCACCGTGTACGACTGTCCCATCAATTTCATAGGTATAGCCCAACAAATTAGCAGCTGTCTCCATATCTCCTTGATCCAAACTTTCTCTAATACGTGTGGAACTAATTTTACTACTGCCCTGCGTTTTTTTAGAAACGGTTACCACTTCAAAGCGTCCCTTAGCATACTGTGGCAGATGCTTCATATCTGCTACATCTTTGAGACCATAAGTATAATCAAAACCCGCAACAGCATATTTTGCATGTAAGTCAACAATATATTGATCAACAAATTCTTGTGGACTTAATTCAGCAAACAAAGAAGTAAATTCAACAATATACAAATAATCGACGCCTAAATTGGCCATTAATTGTTCTTTTTGCTCTAAATTGGTTAAATATTTGATTTCACTTGGTTTAATCTTTTTAAAAACAATTGAAGGATGCTGGTTAAAGGTCATTACAGCCAATTTTAAGCCTTGCTCATCCGCAATCTTTCTGCCTGTTTCAATAACTTCTTGGTGTCCTTTATGTACACCGTCAAAAAAACCTAATACTAAAACAACGTCTTCTTTAGGAATCATATCCTTGCTATAAGGGTGTCGTAACTCAATGACTTCCATAAAACACTAACCTCCTAACTAACTTCATTCTGTAATACTTTTAGTGGCTTTAATTTGTTTGTTTCATTTTTGTTAGGTTCATATAAGCTAACCACTTGATTTTGATAGAAAACCGCCACTGGTTCAGTTGGCATCGCTGCTAATTGGAAAGCTTGATAAGGCAAACGCATACCATTTCGCACTTTTTGCCACAAATCATCAGAAATATCTACTCGTTGAAAACCTTGAACACCGTATTCAATAGGGAATAATATATCATTTATCCGGTCTTCTTCTACCGCTTTTTTCACTTGGTCTAAAGTTACAGATGGCTCTTTGGTAAAACCAGCGCTTTTGGTACGGGTCAAATCAGACATATGAGCACTTACACCAAGAACTTTTCCAGTATCAACCGCTAAGGTCCGGACGTAAACGCCTTTCCCACAAGCGACCTTAAAACGCCAAGATTGTAGTTGTTGCTCCTCTTGATAAGCGGGAGCATTCGTACGGACAAAAGAATCAACTTGCACCTTACGCTGAGGTCGTTCTACAGTTTGTCCCTCCCTAGCATATTCATAGAGGCGTTTTCCATTTACTTTTACCGCTGAATACATCGGCGGAACTTGAACAATCTCCCCTACAAAAGACTGCATAGCTTGATCGATCTCTTCACTTGAAAAAGGCGTCTTGATTGTATCGCGTTGAACAACTTCCCCTGACGCGTCCTCAGTAGTCGTCGCATAACCTAAGGTGATTTCACCTTCATATTCTTTACCAGAATCCGTTAAAAATTCGATCACTTTCGTACCTTTTCCGATGCAAATAGGCAATACACCATCAACGTCGGGGTCAAGTGTACCTCCGTGACCCACTTTTTTTGTATGTAAAATTTTTCTTAATTTAGACACGCAATCATGACTCGTCATGCCGCGTTCTTTCCAAAGAGGTAAAATTCCGTCCATAAGTCTCCTCATTTCTTTTTAACGCTAACAGTATATCATAAATTTTTATAAAACATAAAGCTCGCTTAAGTCAATAAAAAAAACAGGTATCCGTTAAGAGACCTCAAAAGTTAAGGTTAACTTTTAAAGGGCATTTTATCAGATACCTGTTTCCTTTTTAATCTTCATCTTCATTTTCGTGTAATTCACGAATCATTTCATCGATTTTTTCACCGTACTCAACGGATTCGTCTAATTCAAAGAAGATCTCAGGCGTTTTATAGATGCTTAAGGCGTGACCTACTTCCCGTCGAATAAGGCCCTTGGCTTTTTCTAAACCAGTTTGGGCCTCTTCTTTTGCCGAAGCATCATCAGATAAAATGCTATAATAGATCGTTGCTTGTTGCAAATCACCAGTAACATTTACATCTGTAATAGTAACGCCTTGCACTCGTGGATCACGAATCTTTTTTTGTAAAACCTGATTCACTTCTTTTAGAATTTCTTGTGCTACTCTACGATCACGATAATTTGCCATGAAATGTCCTCCTGTATCAGCTAATTACTTGAAGTTATGATTTTTTTGCTTTAACTTCTTCCATAACAAAGCCTTCAATAATATCATCGACTTTAAGATCATTATATTTTTCAATGGTGGCACCACATTCATAGCCAGAATGAACTTCTTTGGCGTCATCTTTAAAACGCTTCAAGCTTGCCAATTTCCCTTCAAAAATAACAATCCCATCACGGATAACACGTACGCCACTATCACGATAGATCGAACCTTCCATGACATAACAACCAGCAATCGTTCCAATTTTAGAAGCTTTATACGTTTCTCGTACAACCATTTGTCCTGTAATTCTTTCTTCATATTCAGGATCAAGCATCCCTTGCATGGCTGTTTCAATTTCGTCGATCGCTTGATAAATTACACGGTGCAAACGAATATCTACTTCTTCTGTTTCAGCTTGTTGTCTTGCTCGTGCTGTAGGTCGTACATTAAAACCAATAATAATCGCATTGCTGGCAGCTGCTAAGGTAATATCACTTTCGTTAACAGCTCCCACGGCTGCATGGACAATATTCACCTTCACACCTTCGACTTCAATTTTTTTCAATGAAGCGCTAAGTGCTTCCGCCGAGCCTTGGACGTCGGCTTTAATAATCACATTAACTTCTTTTAACTCGCCTTCTTTAAGGCTTTCAAATAAGTTATCTACAGTAACACGTGATGTACTAGCGCGGTGTTCCATTAAAGCTCGTTTTGCTCGTTCTTCTCCTGCTTGACGGGCTGTTTTTTCATCAGCAAAGACAACAAAGCGATCGCCTGCTTGTGGTACGCCGTTTAAGCCAGAAATTTCAACCGGAGTAGCAGGTTTAGCTGACTTGTCACGCCGACCTAAATCATTGGTCATCACCCGCACGCGTCCGTAATTATTCCCTACAACAATCGGATCGCCTACTTTTAATGTCCCTTGTTGTACTAACAAAGTAGCTACAGGACCTTTTCCTTTGTCTAGACGAGCTTCAACTACAGAACCAAGTGCACGTTGTGTTGGATCAGCTTTTAGATCTTCGACTTCAGCAACTAATAAGATCATTTCCAATAGTTCTTCAATATTTTGATTAAACTTAGCGGAAATTTCTACAAAAATCGTATCGCCGCCCCAAGCTTCGGGAACTAATTCATATTCACTTAACTCTTGCATTACTCGTTGCGGATTCGCCCCTGGTTTATCTACTTTATTAACTGCCACAATCAGTGGAACTCCGGCTGCTTTCGCGTGATTGATAGCTTCAACTGTTTGTGGCATAACACCATCATCAGCTGCTACTACCAAAATCGTAATATCTGTGATGCTTGCCCCTCTGGCACGCATACTGGTAAAAGCCGCATGTCCAGGTGTATCTAAAAATGTAATGGGTTTGCCATCAATATCAAGTTGGTAAGCACCGATATGTTGGGTAATTCCACCCGCTTCACCGCTAGTCACACGAGAATGACGTAGATTATCTAGTAAAGTGGTTTTCCCGTGGTCAACGTGACCCATAATTGTAACTACTGGTGGACGAGATTCAAGGTTTTCTTCATTGATTTCTTCTGCTTCAAAGAATTTATCAATATCAGCAATATCCACTTCCACTTTTTCTTCTGGTTTTATACCATAATCTTCAGCTAATAGTTCAATTGTATCTTTATCAAGAGGTTGATTTTGGTTCACCATAACCCCAATCATAAATAGCTTTTTGATAATTTCAGCTGGTTCGCGTCGAATTTTTTTAGCAATTTCTGCTACATTCATACCTTCCGTATATTCGAGTACTTCAGGTAGTTCATGGTATTTCCGTTGGGAAGCAGCTGGCTTTTTGGCTTGCTGTTGTTGTTTGCCTTTTTTCCCTTTTTTATTAAACTTATTATTACGGTTTTTATTGTTAAAATTATTGTTCTTATTATTGTTGTAATTACGATTCTTACGTTGATCGTTACTATTACCTTGTTTTCTTTTATCTTCTTGGGATTTTTGCCCTTGTTGATTTTGTTGTCCTTGTGTCTGTTGTTTTACAGGGCGTTGTGTTTGATTCTTAGCAACAGATTTTTGTGCTGCTTCTGGTTTTTGCGAGTTGTTTTGCGGTTTATTTTGCCGCTGTTTTTGTTCATTTCCTTGCGTATTTTGCTTACCTTGTTGCTTGTTCGGTTGGCTTTCTTGAGCCTTGGGTTGGGGATCGTTTTTCGTTGCTTGTGGCTTTTGTTTATTTACAGCTTGATTTTGCTGTGTAGGCTTTGCTGAGCGTGTTGCTTGTTTTTGGCGATTTTGAAATTTGGGATTATTCCTTTGCGTTTGGAATTTCTTTTCCTTTGTGCTTTGTGTATTGCTAGCTGGTTGTTTATTTGATGATTGACTATTTTTTGATTGGCCACCTACATTTTGGCGAACTTTTTGTTCTTGTTCCTCAGTCAGCGAGCCCATATGGTTGTTAACATCAAATCCTAGTGATTGTGCTGTTTCAACAATCTCTTTACTTGATTTGTTCATTTCTTTTGCAAGTTCGTATATTCTTTTTTTTCCCATGCAATCACCTTCCTAACTTGATATTAGTTCCTTAATTTTTTTTGCAAACCCACTATCTAACACCCCAATAACCATTCGTTCTTTGCCGATGGCTTGGCTCATTTCAGACGAATGAAAATAGTTTGCAAACGGAACTTGGTAAAAAGCACTTTTGTCTTTTACCGTTTTTTGGGTATTTTTACCAGCATCTTCAGCCACTAAAGCTAATTTCACTTTTTGCGCGCGTATCTTGTTAACGGTCATTTCTTCACCAGTTACAAGTTTTCCCGCACGCATTGCCAAACCTAACATATTTAAAGCTTTTTGTTTATTCATCGCCAAACAATTCCCGACGAGCTTTTTGGTGTGACACATATTCATACAATTCCTGGTAGAATTCGTCACTTAACTGGGTTTCTAACACGCGATCTAAGATTCGTTTATCCCAAGCTAATTGAGCTTCCTCTGGTTCAATCGCAATATAAGCTCCCCGTCCAGGTTTTTTTCCGCTTGGATCAATTGCAACTTCGCCTTCTTTTGACCGAGTAATACGCAATAATTGTTTTTTAGGGAACATTTCACCAGACACAACAGATTTTCGTAAAGGAATTTTTCTTTTTTTCATCTAAAATCCTCCTTATGATTCTGTTTCAGAGTCATCTGCTTCATTAGAAACAATTTCTTCAGAAACGTCGCTATCATTATCCGGTAAAGTTTCTTCTGTTTCTTCCAATTCTTCAGCTTCAGAAACGTCCTCGTCTTCATCTAACTGAGCATAAAATTCTTCCATGTCAGATTCTGATTTAATATCAATTTTGTAAGCCGTCAGTTTAGCAGCTAAGCGGGCATTTTGCCCACGTTTACCAATGGCAAGTGACAGTTGGGAGTCAGGTACAACTACCGTGCAAACTTTAGGGTTTTCCATATCAAAAATGACGTCACTAACTTCTGAAGGGTTTAAAGCATTGGCAATATAAATGGCCGGATCCTCATTCCATTCAACGATATCCATATTTTCACCATTCAGTTCATTTACTAAAGCTTGGACACGTTGTCCTTTAGGTCCCACACAAGTCCCCACGGGGTCAATGTCAGAATCTACCGCACGTACCGCAATTTTAGCGCGGTCACCTGCTTCACGTGCAACACTTAAAATTTCCACCGTACCATCATAAATCTCTGGTACTTCTTGTTCAAACAAACGACGTAATAGATCAGGGTGGGTACGACTAACAAATACTTGAGGACCTTTTGAAGTATTTTCGACACGTGTGACATAAACTTTAATACGGTCGTGAGCTTGATAGTGCTCATTAGGCATTTGGTCTTGCTTGGATAGTACTGCTTCAATTTTACCTAAGTTCACGTAAATATAGCGACGATCTTGTCGTTCGACAACACCTTGCATAATATCATTTTCATAAGCAGAAAACTCGTCATAAATAATCGAACGTTCTGCTTCTCTAACGCGTTGTAAAATCACTTGTTTAGCAGTTTGGGCCGCAATACGACCAAAATCTTTAGGCGTCACTTCAAATCGGATCTTATCACCGACTTCATAAGCGGTATTAATCGCAGTAGCATCTTTTAACGAAATTTCTAGTTGAGAATCCATTACTTCATCAGTAACTTCTTTTACTGCAAAAACATGGATGTCGCCTTCATTTTCATCAAAATCTACTTCGACGTTTTGTGATTGCCCATAGTTACGTTTATAAGCTGAAATTAAAGCTGCTTCTAGCGCTTCAATGACAACTGATTTAGAGACACCTTTTTCTGCTTCTAAGGTATCCAACGCATTTAACATTTCTTTACTCATTATCTTTGATTCCTCCGTATTTATATTTGAACAGCTAAACGGGCCTGTGCAATTTTCTTGCGGTCGATGGTTATCTCTTTTTCTCTTGTTTTGATTCGGATTTTTAAAACAAGTTGTTGGGCATCAACTGATTGTAAAAAGCCCTCGTATTGTTTTTGATTATCGATTGGTTCGTATAAAGAAACATGGATGTAATCTCCAAGTGCTTGTTGGTAATCTTCTTCATTTTTTAAAGGTCTTTCCGCTCCAGGAGAAGAGACTTCTAAGAAATAAGCCTGTGGAATTGGATCTGGATCTGCTTTATCCAATTTATCACTTAGATATTCACTAACGTAAGCACATTCTTCAATGTCGATACCACCTTCTTTATCAATAAAAACTCGGAGATACCAACTTTTTCCTTCTTTTACAAATTCTAGATCAACCAACTCGAAATTATTTTCTTCTAATACGGGCATCACCAAATCTTTTACAGTATCAACGACTGCACTCACTAGTTATCCCCTCCTTTAATTCGTATAAAAAGCTTCTTTCCATAAAAAGAGTGAGGGAAAATTTCTGCCCTCACTCACCTCTAGTATCAATACTTTTCTTAATATAGCACATAATTTGCATAAACTCAAGTTTCATGCACTTTTTTAAAAGAAAAACATTCTCATAAAGTTCGATATGCAAAAACAAAGGTTTCCTTTTTTTTACAGGTGTTTTTCAGCTAAAATCGTATTTTTTGAGTAAGAAACCATCAAAAAAATGACTCAAAAATGAACTTTCCAAACATTATGTTTAAAAAGGGACTGAGATTTCAGAAAATGTTCGCTGAAATCTCAATCCCCCCCCTTTTATACTCTACTGTAATTATTCACGTCAGCTACAATGGAATCAATAAACATATTGGTTGGTTGCGTTTCTGTTTCTTTACTGCCATAGCGGCGTACATTAACCGTAGCCTCTGCTAATTCATTATCACCAACGACCACTTGATACGGGATCTTTTGCGTTTGTGATGCGCGGATTTTATATCCCATTTTTTCATTACGGTCGTCCACTTCAACGCGTATCCCTTTTTCTTGTAAGCGCCCTTTGATTTCATAAGCATAATCCGCATGCAAATCAACTGAAACAGGAATGATGGTTGCTTGGATAGGAGCTAACCAAGTTGGAAAGGCCCCTTTATATACTTCAGTCAAATGAGCAACAAAACGTTCCATGGTAGAAACAATGCCACGATGAATGACAACTGGACGATGGGTGTTTTCACCATCTTCGCCTACATAAGTTAAGTCAAAACGTTCTGGCATCAAGAAATCGAGTTGAATCGTTGACAATGTTTCTTCCATGCCTAGAGCTGTTTTTACTTGTACATCTAATTTAGGACCATAAAAGGCAGCCTCACCTTCGGCTTCGTAGTATTGCACGCCTAATTCGTCCAGTGCTTCTTTCAAAACAAATTGCGCATGTTCCCACATTTGGTCATCGTCAAAGTATTTTTCTTTATTACTTGGATCACGATAACTCAAACGGAAACGATAATCATCAATATTGAAATCTTTATAAACAGAAGACATCAAATCTAATGTGCGTTTAAATTCATCTTTGATTTGATCTGGTCGTACAAAAGTATGGCCGTCGTTTAAGGTCATTTCACGAACACGTTGTAAGCCAGATAAAGCACCTGATTTTTCATAACGGTGCATTTGACCCAGTTCGGCAATACGGATGGGCAACTCACGGTAAGAGTGAATGTCATTTTTGTAAACCATCATATGATGTGGGCAATTCATTGGACGTAAAACAAGCATTTCCCCGTCGCCCATATCCATTGGCGGAAACATATCTTCATGATAATGATCCCAATGACCAGATTGTTTATAAAAGTCAACGTTGGCCATGATTGGGGTATAGACGTGTTGATAGCCCAAACTTACTTCTTTATCAACAATATAGCGTTCGATAATCCGACGAATGGTTGCGCCTTTG
Source organism: Tetragenococcus sp. (assembly GCA_030462125.1). Lineage (GTDB taxonomy): Bacteria > Bacillota > Bacilli > Lactobacillales > Enterococcaceae > Tetragenococcus. Next base: position 3,518 of record JAKDZT010000030.1, on the reverse strand, counting down.
GGTAACCAAAATGGTAGTCCTGAACCAACTTCGGGCGAAAGCATAAATAGACCTAATTCTTTCCCTAATTTGCGATGGTCACGTTCTTTGGCTTCTTCTCTTTGTTGAATAAAAGTTTTTAGATCTTTTTTATCAAAGAAAGCTGTTCCGTATACTCGTTGCATCATTTGGTTATCCGAATTACCACGCCAATAAGCACCAGCCACAGATAGTAATTTAAATACTTGGATACGACCTGTTGAAGGAACATGAGGACCTCGACATAGATCAATGAAATCCCCTTGCTCATAAGCCGTGATTTGTTCACCTTCTGGCATATCGTTGATCAATTCTACTTTATAAGGATCCTCTGCAAAAAGATCCAGTGCTTCATCTTTGGTTAACACTTTGCGATTAATCGGATTATTTTCTTTTACAATTTTCATCATTTCAGCTTCAATGGCAGGCAAATCTTCCGAAGTTACCGGATTTTCACCATTATCAGTATCATAATAAAACCCTGTGTCAATCGCTGGCCCGACACCAAAATGAATATTGGGATATAAGCGCCGCATCGCATTTGCCATCAAATGTGCCGCTGAGTGACGTAAAATTCCTAAAGCATCTTCATGATCAGGTGTAACAATTTCAATCGCACCGTCTTCATTAATCGGACGATCTAAATCGATTAACTGATCATTAAACTTACCAGCTAATGCTTTTTTGGCCAAACTTTTACTAATATCCTCAGCAATATCTTTGGGCGTAATTCCAGCTTCTAGTTCTTTTACAGAACCATCTGGAAAAGAAATTTTCAACATATTTACTTCCTCCTGTTATTTATTTGATTGATGAAAAAGACAATTTATTACAAATTCCTGTTTGTTTTGCAACAAAAAAAGCCCTAGTATCATCTGATACTAGGACGACTCTATTCGCGGTTCCACCTAATTTCGAATACAAAAATTGTATTCCTCATTCGCTGTAACGGGACGACCGCCTTCGTTTCAACAAAGGTTTCAAAAGGGGTCCTTACTTGGGTTGCTTTTAGAAAAGTTTCAGCCTGGCTTTTCCTCTCTTATAAAAGACGCACAAGTTCGGTTGTCTTTTTCATCAATCAATTATGGCTTCATTTAACCACTTCTTAAAAAATTTTGCAAGCGTGCAGAGCAAATTCTTTAGTGATTTTCTATCTTTTGTGACAGATAATCTTTCAGCACTACCGCTTGGTTATATTTTTTATCCTTAGCGCCATAGATGAGTGTCACATTGTCATCTTGCAACCATTCAGCTATTTGGCTAACAAAATCTTGGATTTTATCGTTATTATCTAGCTCTTTTTTATATTCTTTTTCAAACCAAGGAAACTTTTCCGGGTCATGACCAAATTCTTTACGTAAGTCATTGGTGGGCGCAATTTCTTTTTCCCATAATGCCAGTTGCAATTTTTCTTTTTTAATGCCTCTAGGCCACATACGATCAACTAAGACTCGCTTACCATCTGAAGATTCAATATCTTCATAAGCACGTTTTATTTGTAAATTTCCCATAGAAAATCGGCTTCCTTTCTTGTTTCCTTTAGTATAACTTGATGCTAAAATAAAAACAAATATTTAAAAAGGATGACATCAATGGATTATTTAGCAACCTACAAAGAATTACTTTCGATCGCTCAAGCAGGATTGCATTATGGTAATGACTCCTTTGACCGCTTCCGTTATCAAGAGCTAAATGATTTGGCTTTACAATTATTGCAAAGCCTCGGAGATGAACCGCAAGAAGTCATCAACGATCTATTTTCCCACGAGTCGGGCTATCAAACGCCCAAAGTTGATGTGCGAGCTTGGATAACTCAAAATGATAAAGTATTGCTTGTAGAAGACAGCAAAACTAAAGAATGGTCCCTACCTGGCGGTTATGCCGATGTTGGGTTTACTCCAAAAGAAAATGTCCAAAATGAAGTCTATGAAGAAACCGGGCTTACGGTAAATGTTCGACAATTAAAAGCGGTCTTTGACACTAATTTACGTAAAGATATTCCTCAAGCTTTTCAATATTATAAATTAGTCTTTGACTGTGAAATTCTATCTGGTTCTTTTACTGAGAATATGGAAACCAGCCAAATGGCCTATTTTGCATTAGATAAATTACCCATACTTTCCAAAAAACGAACAACTAAAGAGCAGCTAGTTCAATTAATGCAACAAAAAACTCCTGGTAATTTTGAGTAAGGGATGGGTAAAATGGAAAATATTGGAACAATTCAACTACAAACAGAGCGGCTTATCTTACGTCTTTTAACAACTAAAGACGCCCAGCAAATGTTTGACCATTGGGCGAGTGACCCTAAAGTAACGAAATACCTTACTTGGAAACCTTATCCAACAGTCAAAGACGTGGAAAATAACTTAAGTGAATATCAAAAAAATTATATAGATCCTGACTACTTTTTTTGGGGGATCGAGGAACAAGCCACGCAACAATTGATTGGAACCATCTCAGCCAGTGTCGCTGATAAAAATACCCAAACAGCAGAAATCGGCTATTGTATTGGACAAAATTGGTGGAATAATGGTTATACCAGTGAAGCTTTAGAAAAAGTGATCGGTTACTTATTCGAATACAATGACTTTAAGCGAATTGAAGCTGTTCATGATGCAGATAATCCTGCTTCTGGTAAAGTCATGCAAAAAGCAGGTATGACTTATGAAGGCATGACTCATCAACGGCTGGTAAATAATCGTGGAATCGTAGATGGCGTATACTATGCTATTTTGAAAAAAGATTATAAGAGACGAAAAACCAACAACACTTAATAAGAGCGTTGCTGGTTTTTTTATCCACTATTTTACTTACGATTTTGTAAGGCAAGTCGAATCGTTTCATCAGCTAATTCGGATTGCGCATCCACTACAGGATAAGTTGTATTTTGAGTGAATTCTTGTACCAAGGATAATTCAGTACATCCCAAAATCATAACATCACAGGAAAAGTCGTCTGTCATTTGTTGCAAAATTTGATAAAATAATTCTTCATTACAAAAGTGATTTTCTTTGACATCTCGGTAAATCAAATTGGTGACCTCTTGTTGTACGGAAGCATCCGGTAAAACAACTTCTAAATTATCAAATTTTTCCAATTCATTTTCATAGACTTTCGTCTGAATGGTTCCTTCTGTTGCTAACAATCCGACACGTGTTTTCTCTGACTTTTTAGCAAACTTTTGATTGGTTACTTCTACAGCGAGTCGTGGCATATGCAAAATAGGAATATCCGTTGCTTGTTGTAACTCATCAAAAAAATGGTGGGCGGTGTTACAAGTTAAGACAAAAAATTCCGGATTTAGCGTAGCATACTGTTTGATGTCTTCTTTTATCGCACTCGAAGGGTCATCTTTTGATTTTCCCAAAATAAAATCTGTGCGATCCGGTACAGTCGCATGATTCACTAAAAGATAATTTAAATAATCTTGGTCTGAATGAATAGGCGTCCGTTTATTTAATATGTGTACAAAACTTTCTGTGGCTAATGTTCCCATG